>JAUUZV010000056.1 GCA_030592085.1 Clostridia bacterium
AAGGATTAGTATCATGCTGAGTTAATCAACGATGGATAAACAGACCATTTGTGCTTTTCCCTAATGAACTAAAACCTGATGAAAAAGATTATTATAGGAAGTTTTTATTCCAAGCCAATGATGAGGCACATGCAAATGATTTTTTAGATATACAGAATTCTTCTTTTGTTAGAGGGTATGCAGGAGTATTTATTGCTAATCAGAATATTGATAAGGCTATTTTAAAGTTTGATGAAGCTATAAACAATATAAAGATTATTATTAGTAATTTAGCTGACAAAACACTTATTGAAAAACTAGAATTATATAATAGTCGTTTGTCACTATTAATTTGTTTTATGAATAATGTTCATAATTCAATAACATTCCAGCATATAATAGATACAACTGACTATGAGAGAGAACCAGAAATTTCACCTGAGTGGCCATTATATGCTGAAGAGAATTTGTTAAAATTTGAAGCGGTCCATAGAAGAGAAATTGATAATACTAATGAAATTATAAGATTAATTAAAGGAAGAGAAGAGGTTATGTTAGAAATAGCCACTACTCATGAACTAGAAGATATCTTTTTATTCAGCCCAAAATTAATTGAACAATTAACAAATAAAACACATATTATGATGGATCATCTATTAGATGATAAACGGTTATATGTGACCCATAATATTTAAAGGAGTATAAAAAATGAGAGATCAAAGATATGAACTATTAGCAAAAAATCTTATTAACTATTCAGTTAGATTAATAAAAGGAGAGCATGTATTTATTGATGTATATGGCTCTGATAACTTACTAGCTAGAGAGTTAGTTAAAAAAGCTTATGAAGCGGGAGGATATCCGCACATACGTGTTAATGATTCTAGATTATCAAGTTTAATTTATAAAGATATAACAGAAGAACAACTGACTATAATGAATGAATCCCAATTAGCATTTATGGAACAAATGGATGCATACATCGGTATTAGAGAGAGTTCTAATATTTATGAGTCTAGTATTATTCCACCTAAAAAGGGAGCCCTTATTAGTAAAAATTTAAAACCTGCTTTTGATGAGAGGGTAAAACATACAAAATGGTGTGTTCTAAGATATCCAAATGAATCAATGGCACAACTCTCAGGGATGCCAACAGATGCATTTGAATCGTTTTATTTTGATGTTTGTAATCTTGATTATTCTAAAATGTCTAAAGCCATGGATAACTTAGTTACTTTAATGGAAGCTACTGATAAAGTACGATTAGTAGCTAAAGGAACTGATTTAACTTTTTCTATTAAAGACCAAAAAGCAATTAAATGTGACGGAGAATTTAACATACCTGATGGAGAAGTATTCTGTGGTCCTATAAAAGATAGTTTAAATGGTGTAATTTCATATAATACACCATCAGTTAGTGAAGGTCTCACATATGAAAATATTGTTTTCACGTTTAAAGATGGAAAAATTATTAACGCTAATGCAAATTATGCAGAACGTATAAATAAAAAATTAAACACAGATGATGGCGCACGATTTGTAGGAGAATTTGCAATTGGTGTAAATCCATTTATAACTAAACCTATGAAAGATACATTGTTTGATGAAAAAATTGCAGGGTCAATTCACTTAACACCAGGGCAATGTTATGATGAATCACCTAATGGTAATGAGTCTGCTATCCATTGGGATTTAGTATTAATTCAAACACCTGAATACGGTGGTGGTGAAATTTATTTTGATGATGTATTAATTAGAAAAGATGGTCTATTTGTAATTGATAAACTACTTTGTTTAAATCCTGATCAATTAAAGTAATGATTACAGTTGTTGTTACAATATTTAACTGTGAAAAATATTTATCCTCATGTATTGATAGTATACTTTCACAAACATATCAACCTGAAAAAATACTATTAATTAACGATATGTCAACAGATGGCTCAATGGCCATCTGTTTAGATTATGAAAAGAGATATAACAATATTTTAATTATTCAATCTACAAAAAAGAGTGTAGGAGGGGCGAGGAATGTTGGATTGAAGCATGTTAAAACAAAGTATGTATACTTTATTGATTGTGATGATACTATTATTCCTTGTGCTTTAGAAACGCTACTTAATGAATGTGAAACAAATCAATTAGATGTTGTTACTGGTTTATCAATTAAAGTAGATGAAAAAGGTGTCTTAACAAAACGTTATATCACTTATCCTTCAGAAACAAAAGTGATGAGTAGCGAACAGTATTTAGACTTTATAATCAATAATGCTTTAATTGGTGTTAATGTTTGGGGTAATTTATATAAAACTAGTCTTTTTAAACAAAACAAACAATTATTTAAAGAGGGTATTGTTCTAGAAGATCTAGCAAGTATTATTTCTGTTGGTTTATGTGTAAATAGAGCTAAGTTTATACCTTTTGTTTTTTATCACTATTATCAGCATCCCACTTCAATAATGAGAAGTAAAAGGGACTGGGCGAAAGTTTTTTATAATATATACCTTAATTATGAAAATGCAATTAAACCATATAAGTTAACTACTATTCAAAAAGAAAGTATTAATCAATATATTTGTTATGTTGTTTCTGAGTGTTTAGGAAAAGCTTTTGCTAGCAGACAAGGAATGAATTATGTTAAAAAATTAAAAAAGCATGATTTAATAAAAGAAAGTATATTTGCTTCAAATAAAAGAAAACATAAATTACTTAGATTACTATATACACATCCTAGATTATTAGGATTAATTTTATCAATTTATAAAAGAAATAGCACCCAATAAAGGGTGCATATTTTTTATTTGACTTTAATATTTATTTCTTTAGTCGCTGGTGAGAAGCCAGTATAAAAAACAGTAAAGGCGCCATCTATTGATGGTAAAGAACCACGTAGGGTAGAGTGATATGTATTTTCCCCAAAAGCTCCATCACAATAAATTGTATAACCACCTTTATTATAAGTATAATCATCATTTTTAACTAATACATGTTGTCCTTTTATAGTTTGGCACTGTACTTGATCACAGTTAAAAAATCCATTAGGAGGATAAATAAATTCAACTTTAAATGGTAAGCGGTCACAACTATCAGAAACTATTTTTAAATTAACGCCATCTTTTAGAAGTTTAATATCCATAGTAACATCATAAACTTGCATTAATACAGGTTCTCTATGTTCTTTATTAGTTCTACCATCTTTAATTGGGTGATCTGGTTTTCCAAGTGGTCTAACATAACCCCAATCACAGTGGTAGTGTAATTGATAACCACTTTTGGTTTTGGTTATTTTCTCAGGGATAAATCGCCCAGTATCGCCAAAGAAAGAAGCTGCAAATCTAAGAGATACTTGGTTAGTTCCATATTGTAGTTTTAAAAATACATCATTTTGAGCCACAATAGTAACAGCCATTTCGCCATTTCTATATCTTACAATATTTGAAGTTTCATAGAACTGCTCAAAGTGTTCAATATCAAAAGCTTCTTTTTCCAATTCATCTTCACGTAGAAAATCGTGTAGCATATATTTTGCTAAGAATTTAGGAAATGATAATAAGTTTAGCGCTGTTTTATCTTTTACATAATCATTAGTCATATTAAAGAGGGAATCAGCCATCCATGCAAAGTGTTTATTTTTAGTATAATGGGCTGCTAATAAATAATTATCATAATAAACAAGGGGATATAATTCTTTAGTAAAATCTTGTCGTTTAGAATTCATTGTTAAAATACTGTCATCAGGTTCTAAGTAAGTAAACATCATATAAAGGTTTCTTGTTACATGATCTAAATACTCCCATCTACCTAGTTCTTCTGCCATAAATAATAAACCTCTGTTATTTACAACATTATAAATTCCTGCAGAACGTTCAGAAAACTCTCCATCACTATTACAATCAATTCCTTCATTTGTAAATAGATTCACATTATCAACTAAATCAGGACGGTTTAGAATATTTGATAAAATTGATAAAGCTGAAGCTACTACCCAACGATGATTAGGTGTGTGAAATCCTCCATACTTCATACCGTCAGCACCACGTTCTAAGAACTTTTTAAAAATATCTAATATAGCGATTTCTTTTTCACTATCACCTGCATATTTAAGCATGACTCTATAAGCGGGAGCCACATTCCATACTGAAAAACCAAATGATGTTGAATCATGAAAATTTGTTTCCATTAAATCTAGTGTACCATCTTCATGTTGCATTCTTAATGTAAAAGCAGCTGCCAAGATAGCACGTTCTAAAAGCAACTCACTATGATAGTATTTTGAATCACTATTATAGTACAGTGTCATATAACTTGCTGCTGAGTTTATACCAGCAGCTGGTTCACTAAACCCTTTTCGCTGTTCAATAAATCCACCATAATCTTTATTGGTTGGATCCATACACTGTCTCTTTAGCGATTTGGGTATTGCCAAATCGGAATATTCTAATAACTTTTTATAATGACTTTTCATGGTCATTACCCCCTTTTTTAATTGTTTGTAAAAGTAAGACGAATATCGCCACTTATAAAACCTAGATTAACTGTGGCTATGACTCTATATACAGAGTCACCCCATGAATATTTTAAGTTTTCATCATCACAATTAATTTTTTCATATTTAAATGTAGTTGGATAATTAATTGATAATATTAACTTTGCCCCAGAATTATTAAGTACTATTGCATTATCTATTATGTCAGGTTTGTTTACAGTCATAAATGTATAAATAACATCGCTACTTTTCTTTGATAGTTCTATTTGATCAGTAATTGTAATTATTTCGTCTTTTTTATTAAATTCAAAAATTCTAACTAATTTTTCTAATATTGAAGACGTGGGATAAGCATGTAATAAATTCATTGATAATTTAGAATGATTATTTTCGTATTTATATTGTAGATTAGTCGCCCTATATTCTTTGCCAGGAAGTTGTTGCATATGATTTATTGTAACTCCATTATGGTAAATTGATTGATTAACAAATATCTCATATCTTCTTGGTGAGAAAGTTTTCTTTGTATAAACCATGCTACCTAAATCAATTAACATTGGGTATCCAGCTTTATAAATCATAAAAGTGCCTAAATCATTATGATTATGGTTTTCTGAATTATGACCACCTTTAGCAGATAAGAATAATTGATTACTTCGTGAAATTAAAACTTGTGTATCTTTATAATAATGTTCATTACAAGGAGTGTAATCACTTGGATATCCATCGATTTTTTTTTCTAATAGTAATTCGTAAATTGTTCTGTAGATACTATATGTAGTTACACTAATCTCTTTACCATGTTCGTTTTTAATAAGCGAAGCAAATTTTATCATATTTGAATCGTTTATTAATTTACCAAATCGAAAGATTAGTGAATATGGTAATATAGCTTTGGCTCGCCCATCAGCATAATTAGTAACATAGTTTTTAGCAATATGAGCTTTATAAATATATTTACCCATATTAATAATTTTTTTATTAGCAAATGGGTTTAAAGTTTGATTTGTAATTTGATTAATAATTTCAAGACATTCAAAAGCGCTAGCTCCTGCTTTACCCCAATAAGTTGGTCCTTCATCACAACAACCATCATCAGGATAGTCAATTAAATATTTATCTAAACTTCTAGTGATTTTTTGTAGTAAACTTATTTTTCTATAATGATCTCTTTCAATTAACAAGGTACAAAGTAAGATGTTTGAATTTATCCAAGGATTCCAATTATTTAATTGCTCCTTTTCATCATGCATAAACCCCATCCACCAGTAATCAGTTCTTGTAAGATAAGGAGTTAGTAAACGAATATCAATTTCTCTATTAATTCGTTGATTAATCATTGGAGATACTTTATCTAGTTTATCTCTTAGAAAATATTGACAAATGGCTAAAGACGCTCCTGTTTCACCAGCCATCAAATCAACTATTATATTTTCAGTGTTTGGCAGTGAATCACGATTGTTTTTTAAACCACCAACAGCATTGTGTGCAGGAATAATCCATGATGTTTCTTCAAGTGTCATCCAAATAATATCAATAATTTTATCTAAATATTTATTATTATTTTCTATAATTTCTGCTATTAGAAGATAGTGGAGTCCAATTCGCCTTTCTCTAACAAGTTTTTGAAAGTTAGATCTATTACCTGTCCTAGTAAAATCAAGCCAAGTTGTAGCTGGTAAAACAGGAAAAGTTTTTAATAGATATTCATTAGCTTTTTCTAGAATTGGTTGACTGACTTGATTATCAACATTTTCCCAAATTAAACGATCTGTAATCATGGGGAATGGATTAAAAGAATTTAGCGTTGTATTTTCTAATAAGGCTGCATAATTATCTATCATATGGCACTCCTTCATAGGTAAAGTAACATATATATACGTATATGGCAACATCACTTTTTCTTTTGTTTTAATTAGTAATAATATTTGATATAATATATCTAACAAAAAAATTTTGGGAGGAAAAAAACATGGCAACTAGTACTAGTGATCAAAAACTTATGGGTATTTTATGTTATCTTGGATTTCTATGGATAATACCACTACTAACTGACCACAAAAATGATTCTTTTGTAAAATATCATATAAATCAAGGAATCGTTCTAACACTTCTTTTTATTGCAGCAGCAATCATCGCGGTTATTCCTATTTTAGGATGGATTTTATCTTTCGTCTTATATGTAGCCGGGTTAGTTTTTGCAATTATGGGAATTATGAATTGTATTAATCTTGTGGAAAAACCATTACCATTAATTGGTGGAATACAAATATATAAATAAGTATTTTGAATAAAAAAAACAGGGAAATTATAACCCTGTTTTTTTTTGAAAATTTATATATTTTTGTATGTTGAATGAACAAGATAAATACAATATAATAGTGATTGAATAGTTTAATAATTAAACTTCAAATATTATATAATAATGGAGACAAAGAATGAGTAGAGTATTTAATTTTAGTGCAGGTCCAACTGTCTTACCTGTTAGCGTATTAGAAAAAGCACAAAGCGAATTAGTTGAATATAAAAATGCAGGGATGTCTGTAATGGAAATGAGTCATCGTTCAGCTGATTATCAAGGAATAATTGATCAAGCAACTTCAGATTTACGAGATATTATGAATATTTCAGATGAGTATGAAGTTCTGTTTTTACAAGGTGGTGCTAGTACACAATTTGCTATGGTACCACTTAATTTACTTAAAACAAGTGGAGAAGTTGATCTTATTCATACAGGTGCATGGACAAAACGTGCAATTGCAGAAATTAAAAAATATGGAAAAGTAAACATTGTTGCTTCAAGTGAAGATAAAAATTATACATATCTTCCAACTTGGGATAAAAAGAACTTTTCAAAAAATGCAGCATATTTTCATATTGCAACAAACAATACTATTTATGGAACTCGATTCACAACATTACCAGATACAGGCCAAGTTCCACTAGTTGGAGATATGTCTTCAAATATTCTATCAGAAGTATATGATGTGAATAAATTTGGAATCATATATGCTGGAGCACAGAAAAACATGGGACCAAGTGGTGTTACAGTTGTAATTATTAGAAAAGATTTAATTGGACATGCTATGGACATAACACCTACAATGTTAGATTATAAAACACATGCTGATAAAGGTTCTATGTACAATACTCCACCAACGTATGGTATTTATATGTGTGGTTTAGTGTATGAGTGGGTTAGAGAACAAGGTGGAGTTAAAGAAGTTCAAAAAGCAAATGAAGCAAAAGCTAAATTGTTATATGATTTCTTAGATGAATCAGATTTATTTAGTGGTACAGTAGTTAAACAAGATCGTTCACTAATGAATATTCCTTTTGTAACGGGTAATGATGAAATAGATGCTAAGTTTATAAAAGAAACCAGAGAATCTGGACTTGTTAACCTTAAAGGACATAGATCAGTTGGTGGAATGAGAGCAAGTATGTATAATGCTTTACCATATGAAGGAACAAAAGCTTTAGTTGACTTTATGAAAAATTTTGAAAGTAAAAATAACTAATATATAAGGAGGGTACTATGGCAGGATTAATTATTGGAATTATTGTAGTTGCTATTCTCATCTATGTTGTAACAATTTATAATTCACTAGTAACAATGAGAAATAAGATTGAGGAAACCTTTGCAACGGTAGAAGCGTATCTTAAAAAGAGATATGACTTAATACCAAATCTTGTTGAAACTGTTAAAGGGTATGCTAAACATGAAAACGAAACTCTTACGGCAGTTATAGCGGCTAGGAATATGGCCATGGGAGCAAAGGACTTTGATCAGTTAAAACAAGGTGAAAACCAATTACAACAAACACTAAAATCATTATTTGCAGTTGCTGAAAGCTATCCTGATTTAAAAGCTAATACCAACTTCATGGATTTACAAAAACAACTATTAAAAGTTGAAGAAGACATTTTACAAGCAAGAAAGTATTATAATGCAGTTGTGAAACAATTTAATACTAAAACAGAACTATTTCCAAGTTCAATTATTGCTAAAATGTTTAGTTTTACTAAGAAAGAATATTGGGAAATTGAAGATGTGGCCCACGAGAATGTCAAAGTACAATTTTAGGTGTTCTATGAAAAAACTTATTATTATTCTAGTAATCTTTATAGCCATTATGTCTTTTACCTCATCGGTGTTAGCTGATAATGGCTATTATATTAAAAACTATGATATATCCATTAAAATAAATGAAGATTCCACATATGAAGTGGTGGAAATAATTGACGTATTTTTTTCAGAAAGTCGTCATGGGATTTATAGAACTATTCCCACTAATTATTCTAATCAGCGAGCACTAATATCTGATGTATCGATTAATGCACCATATTCTACAACTAAAACCTTGCAAGATACTACATATAAAATTGGAGATGCTGATATTACATTAACAGGTGATAAGCAATATATTATTTCATATACATATGATGTTGGTGATGATAATATTCCGGAATTTGATCAGTTTTATTACAATATTATTGGTACAGGATGGGATACTACAATTGACCATGTTGATTTTTTACTAACATTCCCTAGCGATTTTGATAGTGAACGTATTTGGTTATCTAAAGGGCAATATGGATCTACAGATAATGCACAGGCTGGTTTTGTAAAAATTGGTTATAAGATTGAAGGTTATTCAGAAAAACTATACCCATATGAAGGGTTAACTATAAAAGTAGAATTTGATGAAGGATATTTTATTGGTGAGAGAGATAATGCTGATAAAAGCCGTACTATTTCAATGATCGGTTGGATTGCCAACCTTGGTTTATTAGTTTTACTTTATTTATTATGGGTTAAATTTGGAAAAGATAAAAAACTATATCCAACTGTTCAATTTAGAGCACCTGGTGACATGACTTCTGCGGAGGTAGGATATGTTATTGATGGGATTGTTGATAATAAAGACATTACATCATTAATTATTTATTGGGCAGATAAAGGTTATCTAACTATAGTTGAAGAGAAAAAAAGCAAATTCCTATTTAAGAAAATTATGCATCCTGTAACTGGAAAACTATATGAACAAAAAATGTTTACTGCTTTTTTTGATTTAGGAACTGGTAATGAAGTAACAACCGATGACTTAAAACAAAAATTCTATACTGAACTACCAGGATTAAAACAATTGGTGAAATGGGAATATAAACAAGAAAAAACTTTATTTTCAAAAAAAGCTACTAAGCTATCATACTTATCAATAATATCGGTTATTATACCTATTGGATTTTTGATGGCAGTAATGTTTTCTGGAATTCTTAATGTTGAATTTCTTTTCGCAACTGGATTTGTAACAGTGTTTGCAGTTATATTTGGTGTGTTAATAAAACAATTCATAAAAAAATGGTTTGTGTTATCTAAATTTGGAAAAGTGTCTAGAATGATTTTTGCTAGTATATCCTTGGGACTTGTCGCATTAATAGTTCTATTAGCATTATTCATGGTTAGAGAAATTTATTATGAAAGCATCTGGAGTCTCACTTTTATCTTAGGAGAAACCATACGAACCATGGGAACATTAATAGCCATTTATATACTTTCAGGCATAATGGAAAAGAGAACAACATATGGTCATGAATTATTAGAATTGATGTTGGGATTAAAAGATTTTATAAAAACAGCAGAAATGGATAAATTAAAATTGTTAAGTGAAGAAAATCCTTCATATTTTTATAATATTCTTCCATACGCTATGGTATTAGGATTAGATAAAACATGGGCGAAAAAGTTTGAAACAATTACATTGGAACAACCTTCTTGGTATCATGGTTCTTATGCAAGAGGATTCTCAGCTATGTATTTTTATTCAAATCTAAATAGATGCATGTCAACAACAGCAACGTCTATGCAAATGCCAAAATCTACTGGAACATCAATGGGAGGCGGCGGCTTTTCAGGTGGTGGAGGCGGTGGAGGCGGTGGAGGAAGTTGGTAAAATTTTGCGACTTTTATAATAAAGTTGTGAAATAATTAACAATATGTTTTAACACTTTTTACAAGGGTAATAATATTGTAGAAAGAGGTGAACATAATGAATTTATTAACTTTCAAAGCTATAGGATATAGCGAGAGTAAAACAAAAACAGTAGTCGAAACAAGTAATTTTAAATTAGTAATCGATGAACCGGCAAGTTTGGGTGGCACAAATAAAGGAGCAAACCCTGTAGAGTTCATGTTAGCTGCATTAGCAGGTTGCTTAAATGTAGTTGGCAATTTAGTTGCAAGTGAGATGAAATTTAATATAAGCAGCTTTAAAATTAATCTTGAAGGAGACTTAGATCCAAATAAATTTATTGGAAAATCAGATGAGCAGCGAGCAGGATATCAAGAAATAAGAGTAAAACTTGACGTAAAAAGTGATACTGATTCAGAAACATTAGAAAAATGGGTTAATGAGATTGAGAGAAGATGCCCAGTAAGTGATAATATTGCAAACGCAACACCAGTGAAAATTAGCTTTTTATAAAAATAAGCTATACTAAAACTAAAATTCGTCATTAAGAAAAATGGAAAACCACTATAAAAGGTGGTTTTTCTTTGTCTACTGTTACACTTTTGTAACAAATTATTACAAGTTTGTTACAAAAGGTTTTTTGATGTATATAAGGTATATAATAAACATACACTTAAATTATTACATAAATTATTAATATAGGGAGGAAATAAGATGAGAACGAACAAAATTTTAGCCGTTGTTTTGGCTATTGCTATGTTAGTTTCACTGTTTTCAGTACCAGCTTTTGCTGAAGGAGAAGCCACAATAGTGGAAGATCTTGGCATACTAGTTGGTGATGGAGAAGGTG
>JAUUZV010000063.1 GCA_030592085.1 Clostridia bacterium
ACTACTGGCATAGTTGCTGTAATTCCTTGATTACCACTTCCTGAGTTACTAATGACTGGCATTGGTGATCCTGCCATTCTTGCATCAGCACCTGCTGCAGATCTAGCAACAGCACAATTTGTAATGTCTTTATATAATTGATTATCATCCATTCTGTCTTTTAATGTTTTACCAACTTGTAATCCATATTCATGTAAAATTCCTTCTTGTGAAATATTACTATTTAGTAATATGCTTTCTTTTACAATAGAGAAATCTTTTTTTATATCAGCTGTATTAATAAACTCCCATATTTCTTCTAAAGATAATTCTGGAGTAATATTATCAACATCAACTATGTTTCGCTTAACCCTTTGATCAAATAGAACTATTCCATTTTTTTCAGCATAAACCCAATTACTATAATCATCAATTAAAATAGTTCTAGCACTATCTTTTGTAGTTTTTACCATTACTTCTAAATAGAGAAGGATATCATTTTTCACTTCAGAAACTGTACAAATATTATTTGCTAGAAATTCTTTAGCTTTTTCTACACTTTTTTCATTAATTCCTTCAAGAACTCTTAATTTTTTATCTGAATTTCCAAATAATGCTCCTAGAACCGCTGCCATTTTTACTCCTTTAACTTTGGTTCCTGGTATAATTACTGATGATGCACTTTTTATTATACTTTTGCTTAATTGAATATTAATACTCTTAATATCTCCTTCAAAAGCAATTTTTCTAGCAGCTGCTACTGCATAAGAAATAGCCATAGGGTCCGTACATCCTAATGCTACAACCATTTCTCTATTCATGATATCAATAAGTTTTTGTTTGTTCATTGTTATCTCCATAAGTTACTATACTATATATATAATAACTTATATTTTACACATAGTATAATTCTTTACTTTTAAAAACTGGATCAGAGGTTATATTTATCCCTAGGGTTCTATAAATTTCCTCATCTGCTTTGCTTTGAATATGTGTAGTATGAGCTTCACATCCTTTTAATTTATGTAAATTATCAAAAGCTTGTTTTGCTTCACTTTTTGTGTTAGCACTTATGCTTAAAGCTATTAATACTTCTTCCATATTTAAAATTGGATTTCTACTGCCAAGAGATTTTTTCTTTAGTTTAATTATTGGTTTTAAAATTGTTGGTTCAATTAAATGAATTTTATCATTAATTCCTTCAATTTCTTTAATAGCATTAATAAGCAAACATGCAGAAGC
This sequence comes from Clostridia bacterium, assembly GCA_030592085.1. Taxonomy (GTDB): domain Bacteria; phylum Bacillota; class Clostridia; order DUPQ01; family DUPQ01; genus JAFGUQ01. Next base: position 1,222 of record JAUUZV010000063.1, read on the forward strand.
ATTCATTAGAAGAGAACCTTTTCCTGTTATGATTTTACCATCTTGTAACATTAAAGCTGCACCTGTTTGATTTTCACTATTAAATTTAATACACGCTTGCTTGGCAGCTTGTCTAGCTGGAATAACTACTTTTCTGTCTTCAGGTTTTAATTGCAACCTGTCCATAATCAGTCTAATTCTCTCTGTTGTCACTTCTTCTAGCTCTCCTGCTTTATATGCGCAATCTGTTTTAAACAGTCTTCTTATAACTTCTTGTTTAGCCGCTTCTTTAATTCCTTCATCATCAATAATAGCAAATCCAGCTCTATTAACTCCCATATCAGTTGGTGATTTATACATGGAACTTTCTCCAGTAATTTTTTCAATAATACGTTCTAACACAGGAAATACTTCAATGTCTCTATTATAGTTTACAGAGATTTCCCCATGCTGTTCTAGGTGAAAAGAATCAATCATGTTTTTATCATTTAAGTCAACCGTTGCAGCTTCATATGCAATGTTAACAGGATGTTTTAATGGCAGATTCCATATTGGGAATGTTTCAAACTTAGCATATCCTGCTCCTACTCCTCTTTTAAATTCATGATACAGTTGAGAAAGACATGTTGCTAATTTTCCACTACCTGGTCCAGGAGCAGCTACTACTACTACAGGTCTTGTTGTTTTAATATATTCATTTTTCCCATAACCCTCTTCACTAACAATCATATCAACATCCGTTGGATACCCTTTTGTAAAGCGATGAAGATATGTTTTTATTCCTCTTCTTTCTAGTTTTTGTTGAAATATTTTAGCAGCTGCTTGTTCTTCATATCGAGTAATCACTACGCTATTAACATGAAGTCCCCAACTTCGCAAATCATCAATTAAACGCATTACATCTAAATCATATGTTATCCCAAAATCAGCTCTGATTTTATTTTTTTCAATGGCACCAGCATAAACACAAATAATTATCTCTGCTTGGTCTCTCATTTTTTTTAATAATTTTACTTTTGCATTAACATCAAACCCTGGCAATACCCTTGATGCATGATAGTCGTAAAAAAGTTTACCACCAAATTCTAAGTACAATTTATTATTAAACTTTTCTGCTCGTTGTAAAATATACTTTGTTTGTTCATCTAAATACTTTTCATGGTCAAAAGAAACCCTCATATTACCCCCTATTATTATAATTTACCTACTATTTTATTTTATCATATAATCTGATTAATGAGTATCATAAGTATCTTAAGAAAACACAAAATATTAGCTATTTAAGAATATATTTTGATATGAAAATAAAAAGAAGAAGGTTTCCCTTCTTCTTATATAATTTTATTAATGTTTATACATTCCTCTTTGCAATATCTTTCCAATCTTTCAAACCATCTACGATGGTGTTGCTGATGGAGATAACTCTGTGGAATTAATAATAGTGGTCCAAGCATACAATCCTCCTATTCTAGTCGATAATTATCGACTATTCAAATTACATGTGGCCTATATTTCCTACAAAGCATATATACCCAGAATAAGTATAATTAACACTTTTTTATTAAAGTTTTTCATCTATCCTGAAAAATGATTTTGTATCAGGATCAACTTCTCCGTATTTTATAAATATAGCAATTTCTTCAATAAATCCTATTATATAAAGAATTAAAATTCCTGTTATAAAATATGTAGTATTCATGAAGTATGAACATATAACTACTAAATAAACAAGCACAGCATTAAAACGTAAAATAGATGTATGCATCATAATAGGTTTCTTTAATAAAATACCAGATATCACAAATGACAAAAATAGAATTGAGAAGAAAACAATTAACAATGTATAGTTTGGTTCTATATATTCAGGAAATAAAGTTGCTAAGAAATATGCAGAAGCTATATAGAAAAATAAGTCTGCTGTAGAATCAAGTGTTTTTCCAATATCTGTTTTTTGATTAAACTTTCTAGCAATCATTCCGTCAAAAAAGTCAGTTGACCCTAAAAGAATGTATCCAATTAAAAAAGCTAGTTCCATATCATTAACTGCAAATATAACTAATATGGGTAAAAATAGTGCCCTCGATACGGATAAAAAGTTTGGTATTGTAAGATTTTCTTTCTTAAACATTGTAATCCCTCCTAATGTTTGATTTTATTACCTGGTCATAATTTACCGTTGTCTTATCTTATCATAAAATTAAAAATTATCCAATAAAATTATTAATAGAGTCACAAGTTATACAAAAATACGGTATAATATTACTACAGTAACGTTGGGGGAAATGATGGATATTACATTTAATACACCAATAATAAAACAACCAATCTTTACAGATTCACCTGAAATCAATCGCTTAACAAGCATTTTGTCAAAGTGGGCAAACTTTGCAAGCAAGCATTATAATTCATGGGAATCTATGCCTGATTGTGGTCACTTTTTTGGTGGTGTATATAATTATGAAATTGAGACATCTAGTACTATGACTGTATTTGCAGTTCTTGCTACCATTGGTGAATATGATGAAAAAACTATTGGTGTTTCAAAAGAACAAGCAATAGTAATGGTTAATAATTGTATACGCTACTTATGTTATATTCATCATACTGGACCTAAACATCTAAAAAGAGGTATTAGTAAAAATCCAATGACAAGTGAGAAAAAATGGGGATATACTAAAGATAATTTCTTTATGTCCTCACAAACAGGTTTGTCTGTTTCTATGATTGGTTTGTCAGCATTATTATTATGGAAAGAACTAAGTGAGCAGACAAAAACGTTAGTATCTAATGTTCTTTGTTTTTATGCAGATGAATATTCAAAGTTAACTCCTGGTACAGGTGTATATAATGATACACAATGTGAAGAAAATGCTTGGACATCTGTAGGGATTTCTGCTGCACTTTATCTGTTTCCTAACCATCCTAATCATAAAAAATGGAAACAAGGTTATATTAAGTGGTCTCTTAACACAGTAGTTACTGCTAAAGATAAACTAGAAAACGAATGGGATAAAGTAAGTTATAAAGTTAGAAATGGTATTTTAGTAGATGGAGAAAAATATGGTTTTTCAAGTGTAACTTTTCATCCTGATTATACCGCTGAGAATCATGGTTATGTTCATCCTGATTATATAGGTGCAGGTATTGGTCTTAGAATTTCTTCTGCAATTTTCCCATTAGTTTTAGGCAAAAAAGTATATGAAAGTGTTTTATATAATAATCAGCAATTATATGATCAGGTAATTAAACCTTGGTCAACTATTAATGGTAATTCAATATCAATTGAAGGACAAGATTGGTTTTATCATCGTCATGGTAATAAGTTCCTAATTCATAGCACTATGGATTTATTCTATAAAGATCCAATTGCTAAATTGATGAAATTAAATAGTTTATCAATTATGGAAAAAAGACAAGAAACTAATAAAAACGGTTGTCTAATCGAAAAAAATGGTGAATCTTTATGGATTACACCAGGCAAACAAAGTGCACAAGATATGGAATATGGTTATGTAAGAAGTGTTTTACTTGGTTATATTATGCATTTATATATGACAAGTTCTTCTCCTACTATTTCAAATGAAGAAGCTTTAACTCAATTAACTGGTAATTACGATTATCCTTATGGAAATATAAGCGTTTATAGGACTAATGATAGTTTTTCTAGTTTTTCAACAAGAGGGACTATTATGGGATTATCTTTACCAAAAAATTCAGAATTTGACATAACACCAACATTCCAGAGTTTCACAGGTATTATTAGTTTGCAAACTCAAAAAACTGGTATAACTGAAGGTTTGATGAATTGGAATGATATCGTTAAATTTGCTAATAAAAAACACGTTGTTTATTATGATAAAGGTTTTTGTACAACAGTTGCTCTTAGTAGAGCAGAAAATTGTGTATTACAGCATAGTTCTTTTACTGCTCTAGAAAATGGAAGTTGTGTTTATATTGAAAGTTTACATGGAATAAAAGAACAAATGCCTCCTCTCTCTATTCAAACAGGGTTACTTGGGATTGGAAACGAGAAGATTGCAGGATTATCTGAAGCTAAAGGATATAAAGATATTTATTTTAATAGTCATAAAGAAACTTTTCTTGGAAGTTATCAAGGTGAAAATCTTACCTTATGTGAAAAAAATGTAAACTATGTTAATGTGGATAATAATATAGGCTATTTACTATTTAACTCTTCTTCTGTTTGTTATCAAAATATTCATCAATATTATAAATGGAAAGGTTTAGAAGATATATTAACTCTTAATAAAACTGAGCACATAAGCAAAAACCCTCTTTTTATTGTTTCTCTTCCTAATCATAATAATGATGAGACTTTACTTGTTTATTTAAAAACAATTGTTACATGTAATAGTTTAAAAACACCAATTATTAGAATTGATAACAAACGTGTTTCTGTTAACTTCACTAATAAGAAATCAGCTGTCACAGAAATATTTGCTATTAAAAATTCAACCATAAATTTATTTTCTGGAACAACATCCCTTCGAGGACAGCAAGTAACCTGTCATTATAACTTATCACCTTTTTCCACAAAGAAAGATAAAAGTGTTGCAACGGTTACCTTTACAAATACATCTAGGTTAATGCTTGATTTTACTGTTTATGATGATAATATTTTTATTAGAAATAATCATAGTAAAGAGGTAACCTACAGTATAGTAATTAATCAAAAAAACTATACCATGAAACATTTCCCTAATAAATTATTGCAATTAAAACTTTAGAAATCAAAGTGTTTCTATAATTCATACACTTTTCATACAAATTATTTATAGTTTTCATATATTCTTTTCTTATAATTAAATTATCAAATTATAGAAAAGGAGAAAAAACAATGAAAAAAACAATAATCTTATTAGTAGCAATCTTAGTTATTAGTCTATTAGGAAGTTCAGTTGCTTTTGCAGTAGAGACAGAAACTACTAGAGGTTCTCTAGAAACTCTTATTGAAAGAATAGCAATAAAGCATGATGAGCGAATTGATACAAGAACTGAATTATACAATGAACGAATTACAAAGGCTGTAATAAGAGTTGAAAAGTCACTTGAAATCGTTAACACAGTTAATCCAGACTTACTAGATGATTTTACAGCTTTGCAACAAGAACATGCTTCATTACATGAAACTATGTTTAATTTAAATATTTCTTTAAGAACAGCTTCTTATGATCAATTCATTATTGACTTAACTGAATATTATAATCTATTACTTGAACAGGTAACAAAAGACGAAATAACTCCTCAAGAAATGCGAGAAAACATTCGTACTTTCTTAGAAGAAAAACGAAGTGAACTTATTGCAACAATAGAAGAATATCAAGCGACTATCGCTGATGCAAAAGCTGCAAATGAGTTAGTTATTGAACAACTAAAAGCTAGTAGAATTACTCTTCTGGAAGCTCTTGATAATAAGGATTTACTAGGAGCAAATACTGCATTAACTAATATCATGGGATTAATGGTAGAGCATATTTCTTTTGATTCTTATAAACTTACCGTATTACAAAACTTCCCATTCTAGTTATTTAAAAGGAGCTATCTTTTTAGATAACTCCTTTTTTTTGTAATTATTCATAAGCAATATGACTCTTAATTAGTTATTTTCTTTATCATACTCATATCAATTTCACGCAATGGAACATTTACTGATGTTACTTTTACTTGAACTTGGTCACCTAAAGTATAAAAGAAATTACTTCGTTCTTTATATAATCTATAACCTTCTTTATCAAACTTAAAATATCCTTGTAATTGTTCAACACTTACAAATCCTTCTACAGTGTTTTCTAATTCTACATATAAACCATATTGAGTAACACCTGAAACAATTCCCATGAATGTATCTCCAATATGTCGTTTCATGAATATAGTTTTATATAAATCAATAACATTTCTCTCAGCCAATTCTGCTTTTCTTTCTGTATCTGAACACGTTTTAGCAATCTCTTGTAATTGATTCATCATTTTTTCATAAATGTTTGAAATATCTTTTCCTTTTAAATAGTCCTTCATTAATCTGTGGATTAGTAAATCAGGATACCTCCTAATTGGTGAAGTAAAATGACAATAATATGTTGAAGCTAATCCAAAATGTCCTTCATTATAGGGTGAGTACTGTGCTTTTTTCATTGATCTAAGTGTTATAGTATTAATTAAATGCTCAACTTTAGTACCTTTAACACTATCTATTAACTCTCGTAGTATTTGAGGATGAATGGTCTTTCTGTGTTTAATAGATAAACCTAATCCTTTAGCTAATGACATTAAATTTTCTATTTTTGTAGCATCTGGTTTTTCATGAACACGATACATAAAAGGCATTTGTAATAAATCAAAATTCTCAGCTACTGTTTCATTACATAAAATCATAAATTCTTCAATAATTTTATTTGATTGAAATCTATCATATGAAGTGATTGCTATAGGTTCTTGCTTATCATCTACTAATACTTTTGACTCTTTAAAATTAAAATCAATACTTCCACGAAGTTTGCGTTTATTTGTTAAAACATCACAAAGTTCGTTCATTAATTTTATCTCGTTGGATATTGATTTATATTGTTTAGCCATCTTTTGATTTCCATCAAGTATTAATTGCACATTTTTATAAGTCATTCGTTCATTAACATTTATTACGCTTTCAGTAATATCAAAATCCGTTACACTTCCTGTTTTATCTATGCTCATCATAACTGAAAAAGCTAATCTATCAACGTTTGGGTTCAAACTACAAATACCATTAGATAGTTGCTTTGGTAACATGGGAATCACACTATCAACTAGATAAACACTTGTCCCTCTTTGTAGTGCTTCTTTATCTAATGATGTTCCCTCTTTAACATAATGGCTAACATCAGCAATATGAACACCTAATAAATATTGACCATCATCCTTTTTAGAAATTGTGATAGCATCGTCTAAGTCCTTTGCATCTTGTCCATCAATCGTAATGGTTACTATTTCTCTATAATCACTTCTTCCCTTAATGTCTGAAGATGAGATTTTTAATTCACTAATGTTATTTGCTTCCTTAATAATATTATCAGGAAAAGTCTGTGTATATTCATTATCCTTTATAATTGCTTTTATGTATGAACTAGTATTAGAAGAGTTACCAATTGTATTAACTATTTCACCCACAAGAAATTTGCCATTTTTTTTAGTATCTGTTACCTTAGCTTCAACAATATCTCCCACTTTAACTTTTGAAGGTAATCTAGCAATATCAATTATATTTGTTTTTTTATCAAGTGGTCTAACAAAAAAGAAATGACCATCTTTTTCAACAATACCTGTAATAGTGTTACGCTTTCTTTTAATAATTTTAGTAACCATACCAACACTTTTTCTGCCAGGTTCTGCCCTTTTTACTAATTTAATTTCTACTTCATCTTGATGAATAGCTCCTTGTAAATTTTCAAAGGGGACATAAACATCATCCATTTGTCTGTTTTGCTCAATAAAGAAAGAAAATCCTCTCTTTGATCCCTCTATCCGTCCTATATATGTAGTACTTTCCTTATTAACAATAAACCGCTTTTTCTTAGTTAAACGTATTTTGTTTTCTCTTAATAGCGATTCTAATAATTTAGAAAATTCTTCTTTATCTTCTTTTGGCACTTCAAGAACTACCGCTAATTCTTCTCTAGTTAATGGTATATAATGATTACTTTTCATAAATCCAATTATTTTTTCTGTACGTTCTTTATTTTCGTTCATAAATTCTCTTTTCTTTTTTTTACTAATTGAGTATATCATAATCAGCCATTTATTATTTTCATTTGCTCATATATATTGTAATATGGATAGTATGAACAGTAAAAAAGTAATTACATTTACATATGCTAATAACCAAGATGATTATGATTCAATTAGTCATTTAGCAACAATTATATGGAACGAGCACTATACTCCCATTATTGGAAAAGAGCAAGTAACATATATGCTTGAAAAATATCAAAGTGCTAGCGCAATAAAAAAAGCTATATTAAATGATTATTATCACTATTTAATGGTTTATAAAAAAAATCAATTAATTGGGTATAGTGCTTATTATATAATAGGGAACTCATTATTCTTAAGTAAATTTTATGTACATAAACCTTTCAGAGGTTTAAAAGTTTCTTCATTAATGATGAAACAAATTATTTTATATGCAAAAGAAAACAAGTTATCCTCCGTCTATTTAACAGTTAATAAATATAATAAACACTCCATAGCTATTTATGAACATTTTGGTTTTTTAATTACAAAGGAATTAGTCACTGATATTGGTCAAGGATATGTAATGGACGACTATCAATTAACTTTAAATATTTGACATTAGTTTGATATCAAAGTATAATTTTAGTAATATTATTATAAGGACGAGTGTTTTGAAAGAATTACTAAGCTGTGATATTCCTAAACAAATAAGCGTTGTAAGACAATTAATCAATGAATATTTAGTTAGCGAAATGAATAAAGTAGGCATGGAGAATATTGTTCCATCACATGGTGATATTTTAATTACCCTTTTTCATCATGGTAATATTACTTTAAAGCAATTATCTTTTAAAATAAGACGAGACAAATCTACAGTTACCGCTTTAGTAAACAAACTAATAAAAAGCGGATATCTTACACTGATACCTAATGAAAAAGATAAACGTTCAAAGTATGTTTGTTTAACAAAAAAAGGCAACAAATTAAGAGAGCCTTTTATATTAATATCGAACAGTATGAATACCATATTGTTAAATGATATGAACGAAGAAGATAAAAATATCTTATCTAAGTATTTAGCTAAGATACAAGAAAATTTTATGAAAGAACTAGAAAAAGAGGTTTAATATGAGGAAAATATTATTTATTGTAATGGCACTAGTTATTTTTGTTATTCCGCTATCAGCTTGTCAAAGCGGTAATAGTAATGAATTAGTAGTAGGTATGGAGTTACTTTATCCTCCATTTGAAATGACTAATGTAGACGATGATCCTGATGGGTTTTCTGTTAAATTAGCTGAAGCTATTGGTGAGGAGTTAGGTCGTCCAATTAGAATTGAAGCAATGGCATGGACAGGATTAATTCCTGCAATCACATCTGGAAAAGTAGATTTTGTTCTATCTTCCATGACAATTACTGCTAAGAGAGCTGAAAATGTTAATTTTTCAGATCCATATGCAAAATCACAATTATCACTATTAATTTCTAAAGAATCAACTATTCAAAGTTTTGAAGATTTAAAAGCAGAAGGTAAAAAATTAGCAGTAAAAGCAGGAACAACAGGTCATATCTATGCAACCGAAAATCTTCCAGAGGAAAATATTATTGTTTTTGATAAAGCAGAAATTGCAGTATTAGAAGTCTCACAGGGAAAAGCAGATGCATTTATTTATGATGCTCTAACTGTTTATCAGAATTCTTTACAATATGAAAGCACTACTCGTGCTTCCTTTGAAATTTTCCAAGATAGTTTTGAATTTTGGGGAATAGCATTTGATAAAAGTAATACCCAATTA
>JAUUZV010000144.1 GCA_030592085.1 Clostridia bacterium
CTTATGTCAATTATACTAGTTTTACATAATAATATCAATAGTTTTAGAAGTACAGTTCTAAAACTACCATAAATATCAAAGTTTTAGAAGTAGAGTTCTAAAACCTTTTTATTTGTTTTATTTCTTACTTTTGCTTTATTTGCTTCTTTTCTCTGCCATAAATACAAAATAACCATCTTTTTCTGTGATTTTTACTCCTCCAAAAACCTTAATAAATTTTCGTTTATACCATTCTTTTCGCTTGGTTACCATATAAAATTTACCTCCATCAGTTAAATGATGAAATCCTTGTTCAATAAATCTTTTGGCCACAGAAAAGTCTGTGTGATAAGGTGGATTACTTAAAATAATTGTAAAATCTTTTTTAAAAACCTGCGAAAACCCATCACTTTGTAATACCACAGCATTTTCTATTTTATTTGTTATTACATTTTCTTTTGTTATTTCTATTGCTCTATCATTAATATCACAGAATGTTATATCTCTAACTTTATACTCCTTAGCAATATAAATCCCAACAAAACCATAACCACATCCTAAATCTAGTATACTATCATTTTCATTAGGTGTTACTACAGATAACATTGCTAAAGTACCCTTATCAATAGCTCTTGGTGAAAATAGGAGTGAGTCACTTTTAAATGTTATAGTTTCTTTAGGTAATTGGTAAGATAAATGTTTCACTTTCCTCCTTTAACGGTTTTACCATAATAATAGCATCCATGTTAAGTGGTCCATAAATATGAGGATACTTTTCATCTAAATTGTATAGATCTTCAAATACTACTTTTGGAGTTACTAGCGATTCATCAATATATAATAAACATAAGTTTTTTTTATTACTAAAAAGTTCATTGGCAATTGCTATTACTTGTGTAAGATTTGAGCAATGCGTGAAACCTTCTGTTTGTAATGACATTGTTTCATAGGTGCCTTTTTCACAAGCATTTTCATATTCATTGTACGTCGTTATGTGATAAATCATACTTCCCTTAAAATAGTACCTTCTATATGTCTTATGTTATCAACTTCATCATACATATAATAAGTAACTAATATATCATCATTTGGCAATTGTACAGAACGAGTATATCCTAAATCATGATTAGTGCAACAATTTCTTATTTGTATTTCCTTAGCACTTTCAATATTACTCATTTCACCATCTAAAAGGATTGCCTTAATACCATAGGGTTTATATCTGTAACCATATGTCATTAACACATTTCCGCTATTCAATTGAATAGCTTCAAAAGGTGATGGTGAAGTATACGGTGTTTTTTTAGGGTCTGACCAAGTTATACCATCATCTAATGATTCTGAGTAATACATATATGCCATATCATTGTTTCCATCGTCATATATATTTCTGTTTTCATCTTCTTGATGTGTTCTCATCATACAAACGATTTTACCACTTTTAGTTCTGAAAAGATTTGGCTCTGTCATAAATAAATTTTCTATTTTGCGAAATGTATATAATCTCTCCCAAGTTTTCCCCTGATCTTCACTTCTAATAATATCATTTAGTCTTTTAGTAAAATCATTGTTATACCAAGCTATTGCTAAAATTAGACTTCCATCATCAAGCACTACACAATTTCCTCTTACTGCAATTTTTGATTCTTTTTTGTAATAATCAACAAGTATTGGTTTTTCCCACGTTTTTCCATTATCATATGAACGTGTTGAATATGTATCTATCATCATTGCTACGTAATCAGAATACCCTGCATGCATTATTCTAGTCTCATTTGGAAAATCACTTTTTTCTCCATACTTCCATGTAAAAAACATGGAAAGAATTGTTCCATCTTCTAAATAGTTCATTGAAGGATCTTGTACTCCATGAAAAAAGTGATCATATATTACACTAACATTTTTATCCCATGTTTTCCCATTGTCTTTTGATGTTACATACACAGCTTTTGAAGCAGGGTCATTATGTGTCAAATCCCCATGTGTTTCTATTCTGTGTGGAGCTTGTCTAAAAGAAACAATTAATGTATTGTCTTTTAATTTAATTACATTTGGAAATGTTGAGTAAAATCTTTTATCTTTATAGATAAGTATATCTTTGATTTTTTTTAACGGCATTTTTCCCTCTTATATTTCTCTTAGTATTGTTCCTTCAATATGTCTAACATTATCAAATTCATCATACATATAATAAACAACTAGGATATCATCATTTGGTAATTGAACTGAACGAGTATAACCTAAATCATGATTTATTCCACAATCTCTTATTTGCATCTCTTTAGCACTTTTTATATTATTCATTTCACCATCTAAAAGAATTGCCTTAATTCCATAGGGTTTATATCTATTCCCATAAGTCATTAAAACATTTCCACTTTTTAATTGAATAGCTTCAAAAGGTGATGGTGAGGTATATGGTGTTTTTTTAGGTTCTGACCATGTTTTACCATTATCTAACGACTCTGAATAATGCATATATGCCATGTCATTATTTCCATCATCATATACATTTCTATTTTCATCTTCTAAATGTGTTCGTAACATACATACAAGTTTCCCACCTTTTGTTAAAAATAGATTTGGTTCTCCAATAAATGCATTAGGAACTACTGGAAGAGTATTTAATCGTTTCCATGTTTTTCCTTGGTCATAACTTTGTATTATGCTAACTCTTCTAAGATTCATAACATCATTGTAACCTGCAACTGCTAAAACAATACTACCATCAGGTAAATTTGCTACATTTCCCCTAACTGTGTTAGTTGTTTCTTTTCCATAAAAATCAATTTTTAATGGCTTTTCCCAAGTTTTACCACCATCGTAAGAACGAGTAGTATGAGCATCTTGTAAAAACATTGTATAACCACTATATCCTGCATGCATTTTTCTAGTTGCATTAGGGTAATCATTTGCTTCACCAAATTTCCACATGAAAAATGTAGAAAGAATTGTTCCATCGTTTAAGTAATTAACACATGGGTCTTGCACTCCAAAAAAGAAATGATCATGAATAATAGATACATCGCTATCCCATGTTTGTCCATTATCCTTAGATGTAACAAAAACTCCTTTTGAAGCAGGGTCACCATGAGTAATATCTCCATATGTTTCTAAGCGATTAGGCGCTTGTCTAAAAGACACCAATAAAGTACCATCTTTAAGTTTTATAATATTTGGAAATGTTGAATAGTACCTTGCATCTTTATAAACTAATATATCTTTTATTTTCTTTAATCCCATGTTCTAAACCTCCCTATAATTTGTTTTATTATACCATAAATGATATAATTTTTTGTAGTTATATTGGGAAAAGGGGACCTTATGAACAATCAATATTTTATAGATAGAGAGCATATTATTAGCGAAGAAATTGATGGAGATACTGTTGTAATTAATCTTGAAACTGGTTGTTATTATAGTATTAATCAAACAGCTTCATTTATCTTTTTTGCTTATGATTATGGCGATAATTTTAGTCAAGTTTTAAAAGGATATCAACTGATATTTTCAGTTGACGAGAAGAAAGCTACAGCTGATGTTAATAATATAACTTCTTATTTAGCAGATAAAAAACTGCTAACAGAAGGTATTCCCGCTCAAACTAAAAAAGTTGAATATACTCCTTTAACATATGTAAAACCTCTTATTGAAGAATTTGATGATATGCAAGAAATGTTATTACTTGATCCAATACATGAAGTGAAAGAAGAAGGATGGCCACATAAAAAAGATGAGTGAGAAACGATACAGTGTAATTAAAAACACCATTAAGCAGGCTTGGAAATCAGCCTGTTCTTTAGAACCAATTGAAAAATACCTACTAATAAATAACATAACCATTCGTTTTTTGTTTGCTAATGATAAATTAGTAAATGTTATATGCCAGCCATTTTTACATCTTCTTGTTAGCCCTTGTAATAATTATGTACTAACTGTTCATATTTTTGATGAATCATCTACATCGGTAATTATGCCTTATGACATAATTACAGGAGAAAAGGCAAATGATGTTGAAAACGCTACTTACTTTTTTAATCATGAAGATACTCATTTACTTTATAATATTCTAACATCAATGATGACGTTTATAGATTTTCCAAATAAAAATGCATATTATGTTATTAAATCTCTAGAATCTATGCCTTACTTTGAAAAAGCTTGTCCAATGAGAATGTTACTTCATTGGTTATGTGTAAAAAATAATATGACACTTATTCATTCTGCTGCTATTGCAAATGGAGAAAGTGGTTACTTGCTTGCAGGGCGTGGAGGTGTTGGTAAATCCACCTTATCCATGTTAAGTTTATTTGAAGGTAGCGCCTTGTTAGGCGATGATTATGTCATAATTGAAAATTGTGAAAATCCTTATGTTTTTTCAATTTATAACACCATTAAAATTAATCACGATATGATTAAACTTTATCCTATTTTAAATAATTATTTAGTAAATAATCCAACACCTGATGAAAAAGGATATTTATTTATAACAGATATTCCTCATAAGACAATTGGAAAAAAATTCAAGTTAGAAGGTATTATCTTTTTTAATAGACATGATAGTGAGCAAGTTAAAATTATTGAAATACCTAAAATAAAAGCTCTAGCAACAATTGGTGCTAGTACAATGTTTCAATTACCAGGAGCTGATCATTCATTTATAAGACATATTTCAAAATTAGTAAAAGATTTCCCCGTTTATGAGTATACATTAAGTAATCAAGTGCGAAAAAACATATTAGGATTACAAACTTTTATTACAAATAATCCCCTAGTATCTGTAATAATGGCAGTTTATAACGGACAAAAGTTTATTAAAAAAGCAATAGATAGTGTCTTATCTCAAACTTTTACACAAATTGAGTTAATAATTATAGATGATGGCTCAATAGATAATACTGCCACCATTATTAAATCATATGAAGATAAGAGAATTTCTTATTACTATCAAGAAAATAGCGGTCCTGGTGCTGCAAGGAACTTATGGATAAAAAAATCAAAAGGATCATTAATTGCTTTCATTGATCATGATGATGTATGGTATAAAGACAAACTATTTAAACAAATAAACTATCATAGGTATCATCCAGAGTACTCTGTTCTTTTTACAAATCAAAATCTAATTTTTGAAGATCACAATAAAAATTATGACTGGGTTAGAGAAATTAATCAACAAAAAAGATATTCTACTGGTGTTCCAAGTAGTCAACTTCTAGAAAGTTCAGTTTTTGATAAAATTGGTCACTTTAACGAATCACTTAAATTAGGTGAAGATTTTGATTTACTAAATAGAATAGGTGAATCATCATTACAAATTCATACCTTAAATGAAATATTGTATGATAAATTAATTCATGATAATAATATATCAAGTAATATTAAAGAAAATCGAAAGTATATTTTTTCCATATTAGCTACTTCTATCAAACGAAGAAAAGAAAAAGAAAATATATCAATTAGTGTAATTATCCCAGCTTATAATTCAACAGTTCATTTACTAACTTGTCTAAACTCAGTTATAGCTCAAACATATGCTGTATCAGAGATTATTATTATTGATGATGGTTCTACAAATAATACTAAACAGCTAGTTAAAAGTTATAAAGATGAACGAATTTCGTATTATTATCAAGAGAACAAGGGAATAGGTGGTGCTAGAAATACAGGTGTTAAAAAGGCTAAAGGTAATTATTTAGCTTTTATAGACCATGATGATGTATGGGTACCCCATAAACTACAATTACAAATAGAGCGGTTGTTATTAGATAGTAGTACTGATGTAGTATTTAGTCATATTAGTCAATTTTATTCTAGTGAAGTTAATAAAGAATATAAGGCAAAGTATCTTTGTCCAACGCGTCCTTCTAAAGGAAGGCACGCAGGGACTATGCTTATAAAAAAAGATGATTTCTTAAAAGTAGGTTTTTATGATGAACAACTAGGTGTTGGAGAATCCATTGATTGGGTTGGGCGTTTAGATGATTGTTTATTGCGGTCTGCAATTATTCCAGAAGTTCTTATGTATCGTAGAATGCATTATAATAATTTCGGTATAATTAGCAAACAAAATCGTCAAGATTTTGCCAAAGTTTTTGCTAAAAGAATAAAGGAGAAGAGAAAATGAGACCTATTATATTACCTGTTACATCTTCTCAGAGATATCTATTACAAGCAATTGTTGGCAGCAAAGCTTCTTTGTCTCTTCACTATGATGCCTGGGTAAATCAAGTCAATATTGTTGATTATATTGATGGAGAAAGCTATCGTCTTCTTCCATTGTTATATAAACGCCTTACAGAACAAAATATAATTGATGAAAATAGCAACAAATATAAAGGTGTATATAAGAAAACTTTATTTAAAAATAGTATACATTTTAAGAATTTGCTAACGATTGGTAAAGAATTAAATAAACATCATATTCCTTTCACTGTTATAAAAGGATTAGCTATTATGTTAGCTTATGACCATGATAAAGGGTTAAGGCATATGAACGACATAGATTTACTTGTTTCTAAAAAACAAATACCTGATACTATTACTATTTTAAAATCTTGTGGTTTTACACCGCAGTTTTCATATGATGTCGCTACTAACATTGAAACTCGCCACTCTTTTGCTTTTGTTAATAAACTTGGTTTTGAAATTGATTTACACTGGAAAAGTAATTATCTTAGAAACATTAATATTGTTCTTAGTGAAACTTTAA
>JAUUZV010000091.1 GCA_030592085.1 Clostridia bacterium
AGTTTTATAGTTTTACCTGCATTAAACAAAGGTGATATAATATTAATCATTTCGTCAGCTGTTTGCTTAGGGTTACTAAAATTATTCACTTTAGTTACATTATTTCTTTTAACCATTATTCCACCATTATTTATTAAGGTTTTCTGACTTTAGTTCCGCCGCAGTGTGGGCAAGCTTTATTTGTTCCAACAAATGATACCGGCACAAAACCACCACAATCTTCACAAATTAGATATTCAGCATCTTTAGTAATAGTGGTGCTCCCACAATCTTTACAAATACTCATAGTATCATCTAATTTATTTACATCACCATGACAATTAGGACAGTTATCATCATGACTATGTTTTTTTGTTTCATTAACTTCCGCTGCAATACTATCACGCTTTAATATCTTCTGAACTCGTTCTTCATTTTTATCAAGTTCTTTGCTCCTTGCAAATTGTTCTTTAACAACATCACTTACAACAGGTATAAGTGCTTCACGTAAATCGTCTTGTGACGTCTGTAATACTTTTATTTTCTTTGCCATATATAATTCTCCTGTATTTTATTATTTTATATTAAACTGTTAAATCATCATAAATTTCGTTTACTATACTATCAAGGTCATCATCGACTTTGTTTTCATTTAATACCTTAATTTTTAAAGGATTAAAAAATTTCTTTTTGTTAATTTGTATTTTTAAAGGCTCATCAGAAACAACATTATCTTCTATTATAATATTATTATCATCTTCTACTGTAACCTTTTCTACAACAACATTTTCCACTATTTGCTCATCGATTATTTGCTTTTCAATTTGACCAACGACAGGTTCTGACATTGGATGTAATTCAATTACAGGTGACTCATGTGGTTGTTCTTCAACTATTTGTTCCTCGACTATGACATTATCATTAGTCCGTTGAGTTTGTCCTTTCTGAATGTCTTGATACTCTTGTTGTTCCTGATATAATACGATTTTATGTTCAATTAATGCATTTCTAGCTTTATCAAAATTAGTGTAACCCATTTGTTGAGCATAATAATTAATGTGTTCATCATTATTTTCGTCTAATGTCATTACAGTATTTATAAAATCATTATCGGATTGTTTATTTTCAACATATTTTAATCCCATATCATATCCTTGTTGAAGCCTCTCTGGACCCAGAACTGATTTTGCACTCTCTAATATTTGAGGTAAATTTGACGTAATATTATGAGTTGCAATTTCAACAACGGTATTCAAAAGAGATTTAGGTGGTGCTTGAACACCTTGTCCTGCCCCTGACATACTACCAAGTGCATTACCTAATACCGTAGTAACTAAATTCGAAGTTGCTTGCTCAATACCCAATGATGTTGGGTCTTTTAAAGCATTTTTTAATCCTTGTACATCTTCAATAGCTTTCACTACACTTCTAACCTCAGGTGATAAAGCACTTTCAGGATTAATTTGTTTCTGTAGTTGACCAAACATACTAGTTAGTTCACTCAAGTCCGATTTTGTAACATATTCACTATCCATTTGATTAGCAACCTCTTGTGCACTAATTTGCCTAACTGACTCAACAGGTTTTATAACTTTTATTTGTGGCATATTAATACCTCAATCATTTTATCTTCTTTTTATAATGATTGCATACTAAATTCTTATTCAATACCTAATGCTACTCCACAATGAGGACAATTCGTAATATTATCATTCCAAACAAAAGTCGTATTACATTCAGGACATGTTACGGTGTCATCTTCCTCAAATTTCTTATTGATACAATCTATACCAGTACAAACACCATCTATACTTTTTTGCATATCGACAAATTTATCATCACTAATTGATTTGATGTTCTTATTAAGATTACCAATTTCTTCCTGTATTTCAGTAAGTGATTTAGCAACACACTTACCATCTTCACAGTTTTGTTTAGATTCACTTTCAATATTAGCTATTCGTTTCTGCATACCTGATAATTCATCAGATACAATATCAACAATCTTAGTCACACTTTTGTCAAACTCTTTTCCAATATCGTTCTTCAATATTGTTATGTCTTTATCATCCATTAAAATTCCTCCTTCTAAATAATCATGTAATTCATTAATTTCATCTATTTGCTTCTTATATTGTATGTCGTAATTTAGTATTATTTCACCCGCACCGCTATCATTATAGGTTTCAATGTCTTTAGTTCTATCAAACAAATGTGGTTCGATTACTTTTTCTAATTCATATAATGTTAAATAATCTTTATTAGTTGGATTAAATAATAATCTCTTCAATTCAGGATATTTTTTTACATCACTTACTGCACTTCTAGCCATCATTACTCCTCAATAATTTCAATAACTAATTAATTTATTGTTGTCTAAATACTTTATCGTTTCATCATCAAAAATACCCTCGACCGATATATGTTCATCTGATTTTAAATAATAACTCAAAATGTTATCAAAAGTATATTTTTCCAGTAATTTTTCGGCATATTCATCATCAGTATTAAATGTTAAATAAGCACTACTATATACTTTATTTTCATGATATATATAATAAATCCACAGATAAAAATATGTATCTATATCAGGAATTTCGAAGTCATATTTTTTAATTATATAATCAGCTATTTTATCATATATTTCTGGAGTTATTTCTTTTTCACCATCAATAGTCATCATCGTCTGGTCGGGGATGTGATGTTCTTCTATATATTCAGCTTCACGCTCTTCAAAATTATCACCATTTAATCCTATCAATTCATTATATGTAGTAATAAAACCTCTTGAATTAATGCCTGAAACATATTTTCTAATATAAACTAATACATAAGCTTCTAAGCAATCACAAGTAATATTCCATTGTGCAGCAGTTTCCATTTCAGCGTAGCAATTATGTGTATTATATATATCATCTATAAGTCTTCTGTGTTCTGCAAGTTTTTGCTTTAATTCGGACCCAGATAAATGACAACGCTCTACATTTTCATCATAAGAAGTATATCTACCATCCATTAACTTCTTTTTACACTTTTTAGTTAAACGTTGGAATCTAGCAAGGTTAATCTTAGGTTTTTTACTACTTTTGTTCAAAATAACAGGCTTTTCTCTAATGATGTGCTGTTTTTCATAGAAATCATATAAAACAGCATTAACAAACTGAGTAAAGTTAGTATACCCCAATTCAACTTGCTTCCCCTTCAATATTTTTCTCTCTTCTTCTGTAGTATATAGATTTAACTTGAATCGACCTAAGGCAGAATCCTTCGCTGTAATGTTATTATTAAGCAATAGGTCTATAACCTTATCGTTTTTATTTTTTATATCAACCGACCTACTTTTAAAAAAGCGTATAAGGTAGTTATCAACAAAAGTAGACGTATTTGTACTCCGCACTTTAGTGGAATCCGTGTTTTCTACTGATTCTTTACCGTTAGCCATATTAATTCCTAGTTATTTCTACTGATTTGTACGTTTACAGCTTAAAAATAGATTTGACAATTTTAGTTTACTAGTCTATATCTAATAAACCTTTATAGTATATAAAGGTATTCCTTCAACCGACCTACTTTATAAATATAATAATACTAAAATATGTAAAATAATACTCAAAAAAGGTATAATAATACCTTTTTTAACCTTTATTATACCTTTTTCTTTTTCGGTATCGGAAGGCTTAATTATAAAAATCTTTAGTTTTTTTTACTCAAATATTCTAGTCTTTTATTTATAGAGTAATAAATTTTATAGAGTCGAAAAATAAAAAAAAGCTTATCCGATACCGTTTATTTTTATTACTCTACACATATTTTTATTAGATACCCTTCTCGAATATTAAATACTATAATAAAAAAAAATATAATAAATATATATTAAATAAAAAGGGAATATAGTTTTCTAAAAGTCGGAATTATACCTACTAAAAATTTTTATATTGTAGAAACTAAAAACGTTATCGGAAGGCTGCATTATAAAAATTTTTTAATTAAAAATAAACCCTGATTTAGTTCTCTTTTACTAAATTTCGAATGACATAAAAATAAAACCGCCAACAGTAGAGCTTATAAAAAATAGTAAAAGAGTATCCACTTTATAAAGATTTGTATATAATTTATAAAAAACAGAAAATATTTACTACAAAATCACGCAAAAACGTGTTCACTGTATAAGTTCATCGATATTGAAGCTGTTAGTCACGTCATATTGACGTAATCGTTCAAGCGAACCGTGAGTATCATATATTTTCAAGTTTTTTATAGTATTAACATTGCAACCCACTATTCCCCAAATATGTTTTATTTCTGTTAGCTCATGATTAGTTCCAACACAAATGAAATTATCGATATTTTGGTTATTTTCAAACTTTTTACGTAAATTAAAGAGCCAAATGTTATTATTTAAACTTGAAAATTTAAAAATCATATCTCCATACTCATCACAGCTAACACTACGATATTTATGCTTAAATTTACCACTATTTTGACAACCTAATTTATCTATCAAGTTCTTTTCAATTCTGCTAAACACAGCAAATTTTTCTGCATAAGTAATTTTATTGATTGATTCAGTTTTAGGTAAAATTAAACTTCTACTAGAACCATAAGACCACAATTGCTCAATAGCAGCTGATATACCTCGTTTATACCATTTATATTTGTTATTATAATATTTATAAAACTTTGCAGAATTAGGGTAGCCATTTAATGCTTTAAAGTCTTTATTTGTTGGGTCTCTACCGTTTTCTAACATGAATCTAATAATTTCTTTAAGTAAAAATTTATGTTCATCATCGATATTTGGCATTGAATCAATATCATCATAATTTATGACTCTTTTAGGACTATTGCGTAATTCTTTGACCTCTTCAAGTCTTTTCATATATTCTTCATACTCAGTAGGTTTATCAATTATATCACGTTGGTTAACTTTACGTTTAGCATTTGATATATCACTTCTTAATACACTACAATTGTCTAATGACATGCTGTAATAAGCATTATTATATGGTTCAACATCCACTTCCCATGGAGCAGCTCTTTTCAAACCTCTTTCTGAATTAGTTATACTAATTACAGTTTTAACTTTATTTATTGAACTATTAAATAATAATTCATCCAAATATTTAACAAACCAGACAT
Source organism: Clostridia bacterium (assembly GCA_030592085.1). Classification (GTDB taxonomy): domain Bacteria; phylum Bacillota; class Clostridia; order DUPQ01; family DUPQ01; genus JAFGUQ01. The sequence continues at coordinate 5,119 of JAUUZV010000091.1, forward strand.
GTAATATATCTGATTTATCAGGACTAAATCCCAATAGGATATATATATCAGGAATTTCTTTATTCTTCAAATTAAATTGCCAATAATTTTTTTTATTCAATATTGTAAATTTTACATCAATATTATTATAACTATTCTTATCATATAAGTCATAAGCACTATCAAATTTAATAGAAGAATTACAATCATATTTATCATCTAAATTTAATACTCTAGCAACTACTCTTTGAGATATAAAGGCAAAACCAGCATTATTGTTGGGATCAAACTTTTCCGTTGTATCACAAATTTTAATATCATCTGATTTTCTTTTCATTTTATATTCATCAAGCCATTCACTCATATTAATCACCTCATCGTATGTACATAAAACTACAATTTATTTAAGTTTCACATAAATATAAAGAATTACATTCATCATCTTTTTCTGCTAAAATTTTTATGATTACATCTATTTGTGAATCTCGTAGAGCCGTAACATATATACCAGGAAATTTATCTGCCATTATATCAGCAACTAAATCAACATTTTCATTAACATAACAACGATTACAAACAACACAATTTCGTACACTATCAAGTGCCTGTTCTAAATTATCAAAGCAAAAACACCCTAAATTTTTACCACATTCACATGACAATTGTCTTCTATATGTTCCATCTACAGAGTTATAATATATATTATAATTTTTAATATCCAATACATAACCTGGTTCATAGATTTCTTTCTTTATGTGTATTAATCCATTCGACATATCTTTGTTCTCCTTATTATATATGTAAAACTACAATTTATTTAAATATTGTTGCATCTGCTCTGCCACTCATATTCTGTTCCCTGAACCAATCTTCATAATTACGTTTGCATACTTTACATTTATCTGTATTATAAAAAAAGCATACTAAACAATTTACATCCATATTAATTACCTCATCGTTTATATTCACTAAATCTACAATTCCAGCAACCATTAATTCTATCAGTAGTTGGAGTTTCTGAGTCTATTTGAAAATCATTACATTTAGGTTTTAAAAATATATCATGTATTCTACAATGTTTAATTCCTAAATTAGTTATACTTATTGTCATTTTATATCATCTCTTACTATTTTAACTATTCTTTGCACCAATAGATTGGAAGTCCACCTGCACGTTCCATTTCTATCATACCTCTAGTAAATAATTTATTTAATTCCATTCTGATGTTATTTAAAACCATACTTTCATAATCTTTGTCTCCTTTTAACGCAAGTATTGTTGGGTGATAACTAATTTCTGCAGCATCTTTTATTTGAACTACTGTAATTGCTTTATTTTTACTACTCTTTATTACTGAATATACAGCAAATTCAAATGACTTTACATCCAATGGAAAATGTATTGGCATTAACCATTCATAGAGATTTAAATCATATTTATTGGGGTGTACTACAAAATTTCTCACTCTACCATTAATATATGCATTAGAACAAATAAAATTAGATATATATCTACTAACTCTTGTAATACCCATCTGAGTTTGTTCTGACATATACTCAGATAATCTATCTATTTCATCACTAATTTCATCATTATACTCAAATGTAAATTTACGACTATAATCTTCTAAATTACTGATGTAAGGTAACTTAACTGTTGGCATTTTACAAGTTCTATGATTTTTTCTATTTTCATTTGACTTTTTTCTAATTGCTAATTTATCTTCTTCTGTTGGATGATAATATATTGGAACTATTCTATCAAAAATAGTTGAATTATATAATTCCTTTTGTAATACATAAAAGTTTTCTGATGCCATAACATATTGTAAATTATAATCTGCTATTACTTCACCACCATTCTTTCTCGAATATAAACCATCTGATAAAGTTTCAGTATAAAAAGCAATAAGTTGTGCTCTTTGAACAGGCTTTGCTGTCATAAACAGTGAAATTGCATCAAAGTGTAGCCATGTCTTGCCAATAAATTCTGGTTTGGGTACATTAAACATTTCACTTTCGAAGTGTTTACTCTCAGCAACAAGCATATTTTTAGGATTTGATACTTGCAAAATATTTTTCAGTAGAGTAGTTTTACCAAAACTTTTGGGTGCAACTATAAAATTTGAATTATAGTCATGACCACCATTAATTGGTTTAATATTCAAAGTTAATGCATTTACAGCACTACATACAACTATTTTATCTACTAATATCAAATATTGAAATATAGGATTTAATATCGTCAAAATTCTTTCATTACCTTTAACAGGAAAACCATCCGGTATGAACAATTCTTCATCAGAGATAGTAGTCACTAGAACACCTTTTAAGATATTTAAATATAGCTATACATATATCTACACATATATCTATACATATAAATTTTTACTAACATTTGCATATTAATAGAAACTTATGCATCTACTCTTGGAGCTAATATTATTTTTGTCTTGCCTTTATTTTCAGCTATATTATATTCAATTAGCATAGGATATTCATCTTTAAGACATACTACAATATCTTTTGAATTTTTAATCGTTACCTTCGCCACTGACAAAAAATCAGTTTCTACTACATCAAACTTAACCGAACATTCATCTTTTATGTTATTTTTTGACATGTCCCATTTTTCTATTTCTACACTCAAATTGTTATTGACTTCATCATCTGAAACGGATATGTTTAATAAAAAATTATTTTTATCTAATAATTCACGTTTTATTTGCATATCAATTAAATTATTGAGTTTAGAAGATTTATCTAAAACATTAAAGAAATCTTCACCTATAAAATTAATAGTGTTCTCAAATTTTAAGTCAGGGAATTTTGTTAAATCTCCAGTTCTTGCTTTTAAACCTATTCCATATTTATACATTCCAGAAGAAATATTTAATTTTTGTTTTCTTGAATCTAACACAAATTTAGCTTTACCTGATAAGTTTTGTAAATCAACATTTAAGGTATCAACTGGGATGGTTAATTCTAGTTGTTCATCATCGGCTAAGTTGTTTTTGTAATCTTCTAACATATTATCATTCAACTCAGTTGACATAAACAAAACATTTTGAATGTTTACTTCATTCACTATAATCGCTTCCTTTTTGCATATCAAAGTTATCATTTCACCTGATACACCTAATTCAACAAAAGGTTCAGCTAAATGTTTTTTAATCGACTGTACATCTGCACTAAAACTCATTTCCTTTTCACTCATATTATCATTCTCCTATACTTCATTTATTCAATATATTTACTATTGTAATACTTCCTGTAGTTTATTGTAACTGAAGTCTTCTATTTTGATACCACTGATGCTTCCTCTGACTCTACTTGCTGTAAAGAAATATTGTTTATGTAAACCTTTATTTTGTATGTATCTTTCCTCACATTCTGACATGCCCCATATGTCATAATTTGCCTCTTGGTTCTTGTGTCCCAAAAATTTGGTTGTGATAGTTTTACCCCATTCATTCTTTTCAATGCCAGCAGTACAAACAATATTAGAATACTTTTTGTTCTTCCTAAGTAATTCACTAAACTTAATCCAAACAGTGCTAGCTGGTAAATATTCAGTACCTGAAGGAGTTACTTTATCAATGCTACTCAAAACACCACTCGACATAGCTTTTACTAAATTAACATTATTTTGTTTAGCTTTTATAATTGCCATGTTACTCTTTAAGTCAAACCAAACATGATGAATTCCATCTATAAAAATAGTTTCATACATTTCATTTCCAAAGATATCATCATTGTTTTCATTACTAACATCGATTGTATTTTCCGATAGATTTTTATGATGTTCATAAACAGCATCAAGTATATCACTCACTTCATTGACTTTTGTAACATCAAAATACAAAAACTGACTCTGTATTGCTTTATCTAAAGTCTTGATGTTTTGTAATGAACCATTGTCAATATCAATTACTAACATAGGCAACGGAAAACTTGGTATTTCTATATCGATTACATTACCATTAACATCTAATTTCTTAAATTTACCTCCTGTAACTGATACACTTTTACCAGCACCACTTTGACCTAACAATAAAACACTAGTTTTCAGTTCATCTTCCTCAATGTCACTCACTTTTCTACCCAACGAGTTAACATTAAATTCAGGTTTCTTCTGCGCAAATCTCATTCCATATCCCCTTCATTACTATCTTCATTATTATCATAAGCTCTAGTTATATTG
>JAUUZV010000045.1 GCA_030592085.1 Clostridia bacterium
AACTTTTCTTTTTTGATGCTGCAGCACCAATAATTAGAGAAGATTCGTTAAATAGGTCAATTGTATATAAAAAAGCTAGATATGATAAAGGGGAACCTGATTATTTAAATTGTTCAATGAATAAAGAGCAATATTTAACATTTTATAAATATTTAATAAGCGCAGAAACAGTTATTTTACATGAATTTGAAAAGAAACATATTTTTGAAGGATGTATGCCCATTGAAGTAATGGCTAAAAGAGGTATAGATACTTTACGCTTTGGACCACTTAAACCTGTGGGACTTGATGATAATGCTCATGCTGTAGTGCAATTAAGACAAGACAATGAAAGCGGAACATTATATAATTTAGTTGGATTTCAGACAAATTTAACATTTAAAGCACAAAAAGAACTATTAAAACTTATTCCTGGACTAGAAAATTCTATTATTGAACGAAATGGTGTCATGCATAGAAATACTTATCTAAATTCTCCTATGCTTTTAAATGAATTTTCACAGTTATTAGTAAATAAAGATATTTTTATTGCAGGTCAATTATCTGGGGTTGAAGGTTATATGGAATCAGCTTTATCAGGATTGATATGTGGTATTAATATGTCAAGAAAGTATAACAATGAAGAAATGATTATATTTCCTCTTGAAACTATGACTGGAGCATTATTAGACTATATTACGAATGCATATCAAAAGAAATTTCAACCAATGAATAGTAATTTTGGTATTTTATCACCTTTAGAAATTAGAGAAAAAAATAAAAAGCTAAAAAAAGAAAAATATGCAAAACGTGCAATTGAATCAATGAGTAAAACTATTTCAACCTATTCGCTATAAAATTATGTGCTTTGTTTTCTAAAGAATCATCTAACTCTTCAAGTGTTATATCATATTTTCTACTTACTGCAGTTTGTAGGATGTAATCACATAAAATTGGATTTTTAGGAAGTAAAGAACCATGAGAGTATGTGCAAAATACATTTTTATATCGTGCACCTTCAGTTTTATCTTCGCCATTATTACCATAACCCTTTTTAATATATCCTAAAGGTTTAACTGATTTACCTAAATAAGTTCTACCAGAATGATTTTCAAATCCCACTACTAATTGATTGTTAATTTCAGGACAAGAATACATAAAATCTCCAATCATTCTCTTTGATTGACCAATGGTGTATAAGTCAAGAGCTCCAATAAAATTATAAATCTGTCCATCTTTAGTTTTATAATAATTTCCAAGTAATTGATATCCGCCACAGATAGCTAAAAATGTTACATCATTATTAATAGCATCAATAATATTTTGAGTTTTATCACCTTTTAAATCGTTTAAAATTACTTCTTGTTCAAAATCTTGACCACCACCAATAAAAACAATATCGTATTTACTAGAAATAAAGGGTTTTCCTAAAGGAATATTTACAATATCACATTCTATATTTCGCCAATTCAAACGATTTTTCATAGCAATTAAATTTCCACCATCTCCATATAGATTGAGTAGTTCAGGATATAAATGAGCAATAGTTAATTTCATAATTTTTACTTCCAAAATTCTTTTAATTTAAATTGTTTTTTTAGTACTGTTCTTAAGTCAAACATAGCAGTATAGGTTGGTAATATATATGACGTGTCAGAAATTAAGTTAGGATTACTAATGATTTTAATCAATTGTTTAGTAGTTTCACAGACAGTGATTTTTTCTTCTTGTAATAATGCATACTTAATTCGCAATGCCATATCATATTTTCTTATACCTGCTATATAAAGATGAGAAATCATTGATTCGTTAACTTTTAGATTTTCAAAAAGCACATCCCAAATCCAAGAAACATCAGTACCATCTGCAAAATTATCATTTAATATAAGTGTTAAAACAAATGGTTTTGACAATGTTGATAAATAATTAATAACATTATTTAATCCAGCTGGATTCTTAACTAGAATAATATGAGTATCAACTCCATTTAAAGAAATATTTTCCATACGTCCAAAACCACCTTTAAAGGTAGCTAAAGAATTTGATAATATTTCATAATCAATACCTAAGGCATATCCAATAGAAAAAGCTGAAATTCCATTATAGATGTTATATTCTCCCGGTAAATTAATAGATACATTTAAAGAATCATTATTAATTAATAAACTAACCTTAGAGTATTTATCAGTCATTGTTTGAATTGTATTAACTCCAATGTCAGGGAGTATACGTTTATACCCACAATTAGGGCAAGAAAAGCCCCCTAAATGGCCAAAAGTCTTATAAGTATATTCGTACTTAGTTTTACAAAACAAACAGTATGGTGCATCTGAGAGGCTATTATCAGTGTTTGAAAAAGGTTGATTAATACCATAATAGATAAGTTTATTATCTACTTTACGACCGATTGTTGATAATAAAGAACAATCAGCATTAACACATATCACAGCTTTAGGACAAAAAGAAATTCCTTTAACAATATTTTCTAATGTATGACTAATTTCACCAAATCGATCAAGTTGATCTCTAAAAAGATTTGTTACCAAAAGATAATGGACATCTATATGTTTAGCAACAGTTTTAAAAGCAGCTTCGTCTACTTCTAATAAAGCATATTCAGGCTTTTTCTTATAGTTTTCAATAAAAACTGTAGTTATACCACTAATAAGATTAGCACCTGATCTATTATCAAAATATGAAAAACTTGCTTGTTCTAATATTGTTGAGATAATTCTACTTGTTGTTGTTTTACCATTTGTTCCAGTTACAACAATAGATTTAACACCTAAAGATAAATCGCTAAGAATATTTGGGTAAATTTTTAAAGCAAGTTTACCTGGTAAAGCCGTTCCGCCGCGTCCAATTAAACGAAGAAATTTAATTAGTAATTTGGATATAAATAATGATAATATTTTTCTAAAGTACATAGAAGAATTATAACATAAGATTGTTTTTTTATAAAAGGTAATATATAATTTTTAAATAGGAGGAACTTCATTGAATTTTCCAGAAGAAACTTTAATAAAAAAAGCACAAAAAGGAGATAATGATAGTTTTGAATTGCTTATTATAGCATTTCAAGATAAAGCTTATGCCATTGCATTCAGTGTTATGGGAAATAGTCATGATGCCTATGATATGGTTCAAGAGTCTTTTATTAAAGTATATAAGAATCTTCACAAATTTAATTTTAATAGTTCTTTTAATACATGGTTGTACAGAATAATTAAAAATACATGTATTGATCAGTTACGAAAAAACAGTCGAAAAAAAACAGTATCTTATGATGCTACATATATTAATAATGATAATGAATTAGCATTTCAAATAGAAGATAAAAAAAACAATATGGATATTATTTTCGAGAGAAAAGATAGTGCAGAGTTAATTAAAGCTTCACTAGAAAAATTATCTATTGATCATAGAACAGTAATTGTTTTATCTGATATTAAAGGTTACGATTATCAAGAAATAAGTGAACTACTACAAATTAGCTTAGGAACGGTTAAATCACGGATTTCTAGGGGTAGAAGTCGATTAGCTGAGATTATTAGAGAAGAGGGAACTATTTAGGTATAGTTATCGTTATAATAGTGAAAGGAAATAAAAAAAGTGGAAAAACAGTGCCTTTGGTACAAAGAACAAATAAATATGTTAATAGATGGGATTATTTCTAATAAAGATAATAAAAAATTACAAATCCATATGTTAACTTGCACTGAGTGTCAACGATACCAAAAAGATATGATATCTCTTAAAAAAGAATTATCATCTATTTCACTTACTCTTCCAAAACATTTCTCAAAACAAGTTATGAATAAAATTGCTTATCAAAAAAAACAAAAAATAGTTAAATTTAATAAGTTTATTAAATATTCAGCTAGTGCAATTGCAGCTTGCCTTGTTCTTGTAGTTGGGTTTTCATTATTAAATGGTAATTTTCTTTCAATGAAATCAAATGATTTAGCTGAAGGCGCTAGAGAAAACATTATAGCACCAACCAGTGAAGAAGCTTTACTTAATGATGATGCATATAAGTCTTTTACTTCTGGTAATGCCATACAAGAGGATTCTGCTGTAAATCAACCCATTTCCATTGAAGAATGTGATGAATTATATTATGATTATTTATATAGTAATAAGTTAATACCTAAAGAGGAATTAGAAAACTTATTAATTAAAACATATAATATTACTGATATAGTTAATAGCGATAATTGTATTATTTTCACTACAACCTATGATAATTACTTAATAATAATTAATGAAATTGAATTAATTATTGTTGAAAATAATAAGACTACTAAAGATAAAGTAACAATAAAAATTATTAGCAATGGAGAATAATGAATAAACTTTTACTAATTGATGGATCTAGTATTTTATTTCGTTCTTTTTATGGGTTAAGTCATCAACGTATGATGTCAACTAAAGAAGGTATTTTTACTAACGCAATTTTTGGTTTTTTAAATACTATGGATAAATTTATTGTATCTGAAAATCCTACTCATATATTAGTAGCTTTTGATGTTAAAGGTAAAAATTTTCGCCATGATTTATATAGTGAATATAAAGCTGGTAGAAAAGAGACACCAGAAGAGTTAATTAGTCAATTCCCATTAATCAAACAAGTATTAAATGTTATGAAAATTTCTACAATTGAGATGGTGGGACAAGAAGCTGACGATTTAATAGGTACATATAAACGATTAGCAGAAGAAACTTCTTTTAATGTTACAGTTTTGACAGGTGATCGAGATATGATTCAATTGGTTTCTGATTTAACAACTGTTAAAATTCCAACAACTTTAAATAAAAAAGCAATTGTAAATGAATTTACTGCAAAAAGTTTATTTGAAAAAATGGGTATAACTGCAGAAGAATTTATTCATGTAAAAGCATTAATGGGAGATAAATCTGATAATATTCCAGGCGTAGCAGGAGTAGGAGAAAAAACTGCACTTAAATTAATAGAAAAATATCACACATTAGAAAACTTATATGAAAATATTAATGAAATTCCAAGTGAAAATCTTAAAAGTAAATTGTTAAAAGATAAAGAAAATGCTTTTTTAAGTTATAAACTTTCAGAAATTAATTTAAACACAGCTTCACCACTTAAATTAGATGAATTAATAATTGAGCAATTTGATAAAGAAGAATTATATAATTTATTTACGACTTTAGAGTTTAACTATTTTATTAAGAAATACAATTTATCTAAAACAATTAGTAAATCTATAACTTATGAAATAAAAAACATTACAAATTTAGAGGATATTGATATAAAAAAAGATGCAACAGTTTTCTTTACAGCAAGTGAACTACAAATTACTTTTGATGGAAAAACTTTATATATTATTGACGATTTTTCATTATTTCCATCAATATTTTCAAAAATTAAATATATTTCAGGTCATTATTTAAAAGAGTTATTTGTACTGCTTATGAAAAAACAAATTCCCATACCAAATGTAAAATGTGATGTAGCTACAGTGGCATACTTATTAGATGCAACTAAAGATTACTATGATTTAACTGAAATATTTAATCAATATGCTATTGTTAATGTACAAGAAGATTGCCACGAAGCTATACGAATATTTCATGTAAAAAATCAACTTTTTAAAATTATTGATGATGAAAACATGAATTCATTACTAAATGAAATGGAATTACCATTAATTGAAGTGTTAGCTTATATGGAGTTCATTGGAGTTAAAGCAGATAAAGAATTTTTACAAGATTTTAAAATCAAACTTGAGTCACAATTAAATATAATTGAAAAAGAAGTATTTGATATGGCTGGAAGTACATTTAATCTTAATTCACCAAAGCAATTAGGAAAAGTATTATTTGAAGATTTATTATTACCACATGGTAAAAAAAATAAAACTGGTTATAGTACTTCAATAAAAGTTTTAGAAAAATTAGCTGAAGATCATATTATTGCTAGTAAGATAATTACTTATAGACGATTAGCTAAACTACAATCGACATATGTTGAAGGATTGTTAAAATGTATATCAGATGATGGAAGGATTCATTCTAATTTCAAACAAACAGTTACAGCAACTGGTCGTATATCTAGCACTGACCCAAACTTACAAAATCTTCCCATAAGAACTGAACTAGGAAGAGAAATTAGAAAAGCATTTATTTGTGAAAATAATGAATATATTCTACTTGGAGCTGATTATTCACAAATTGAATTAAGAATTTTAGCTCATATTTCAAAAGATGAAACATTAATAGAAGCATTTAATAAAAAAGAAGATATACATACTAAAACAGCTGCTAAAGTATTTGGTGTTGATGAGAGAATGGTTACCACTGATATGAGAAGAACCGCAAAAGCTGTTAATTTTGGTATTGTTTATGGTATATCAGATTTTGGTCTATCTAGAGATTTAAATATTTCTGTACAATTAGCTAAACAATATATAGAACAATATTTACAAGAATACAAAATGGTGAAAAAATACATGGAAGATACTGTGAGATTTGCAGAAAGTAATGGTTATGTTTTAACAATATTTAATAGAAAAAGACATATAAAAGAACTTTTATCATCAAATTATATGCAACGTGAATTTGGAAAGCGTATTGCTCTTAATACACCTATTCAAGGTGCAGCAGCTGATGTCATGAAAATTGCTATGATAAAGGTATACAAACAATTTAAGGAAAGAGAATTAAAATCTAGATTAATCCTACAAATACATGATGAACTTGTAATTGAAACCCATATTGAAGAAATTGACATTGTAAAAGAAATTTTAGAAAAACATATGACAAATGGATTTTCACTAAAAGTTCCATTGACAATAGATATAAGTGATGGAAAATCACTTTTTGAGGCGAAATAAATGAAAATTATTGGAGTAACTGGAAGTATAGCTTCTGGAAAATCATCAGCATCAAAGTTCTTTATTAATAAAGGATTTTATCTTTTTGATGCAGATGCTGTATATCATTTATTATTAAAAAACAATACATTGATGAAAGATGAACTTATAAAATATTTTGGTGAAGAAATTATTGTAGAAAATCAAATTTCTACTAAAAAGATATTATCTAAAATTAGTAAAACAAATATTAGGATGTTAAATAAAATAACTCATAAATATGTTATTAACGAGTTAGATAACATAATAAAGAAATATAAGAAAGTAGTAATTGAAGGTCCGATTCCTGTGAAAAAAGGTTTTCTTGATCGTTGTGATATGGTTATTTGCACATCTTGTTCACCAGATATTCAAAGAAAAAGACTAGAAGATAGAAAAAAATATTCAACAAAACAAATTGATAAAATGTTATCAATTCAGTTATCTTCTGTAAAATATCATCAATTAGCTGATGTAGTTATTGAAACTGATAAACTATCAGTAAAAGAGCTTGGTAAATTGATTAATTTATTGTACTAAAAATATTATTATGATACTATATTAATAGAAAAAGGGGGTATAAATATGTCCAATATAACACTTAAGGTCACAACTATTACTTTTGATAAAGAAAAGAGTAAAAAATTAAATTTTTATATTAACGGAAAGATAAGTAATACCGATAAAATAGATAATATTCTTGTTTCAAGTGATTTTTCAGATAACATAGCAATGTTTGCTATTAGCGAAAATATGGAAACAGTTATTGAAAATTCTAATACACCTATTTCAGCAATGCGTGAAATAAAAACATATCAAAAAAAATTAATTGACGAACCATTTGAAGAGGTTTCAACTGGTTTTGAAAATAGTATAAAAAGTACTTATGATTTTATTTACGGTGTAGAAGGTGATAACGAAATAGAGTTTTCTAAAAACAAACTATTTACAGGTATTGTTTTAAAAGATAATAAAGCTAAAATTATTACAACAAACTATAATTCTTGTTATTATATTTCCAATCAATTAGTTAACAATTGCTTTTCACAAGAAGAAGTATTAAATAATGATGATAGTGGAAATAATGAAGAAGAAGGTGAGTTTTCACCTTCTAATGGAGTTATGAAAAGTAAAACTTTAACTGAAATAAAAGATGGAGATTTATTTATCATAGGTACACAAAACGTAAATTCAAAACTAAGTGATGAAATTATGGCGTCACTATATAATGATCAAATTACTGGTGAAGAATTAGCATGGGAAGTTATAAACGAAATTTCTAGTAAAGATATTACTGATGAAATGATTATTATGGTTATAACTGTTGTAAATGTAAAAAAAGTCGTTGCAAAACCTGAGAAAACATCAAAATTCACTGGATTTTTCAAAAGTGATTCAGTAGATGACGAAATCAAAGAAGAAATTTCAGCTCCAAAATATGAAGTAGAAGAAATAATTGATGAAAAACCAATAGAAGAGAATGCTGCATATAATGAATTTACAAGTATTAAGATTCAAGCACCAGGAAGAATGAAAAAACGTATGAATATTTATCTTAAAAGAATAATTAGTATTGTTGTTGTAATTCTTTTATTAGCTGGCATTGGATTTGGTATGTTTAAACTATTTACCTTAATATTTGATAACAATACTATTCAAGTATCAGAAGCACCTTCAATTACTCCTGTAGAATCAATTATTGTTACTCCTACTCCTACACCTACTCCAGTAGAAACACCTACACCTGAACCAACTTCAACACCAATCCAAGAGTTATATAGAGATTATACTGTTCAAGAAGGTGATAGTATGTGGAAAATCAGTACAACATTTTATGGAACAGCAGACTATATTGATGATATTGTTTCATATAATGAAAATTTAACTGATGCTAATAGTATATATGTAGGTCAAAAAATCAAAATTCCATTCCTAAATACAGCACCTACACCATCAGGACCGTCTGATTAGTTTAAAATTTATTAATAAAAAGAAATCTGTACAACATTTACAGGTTTCTTTTTTATTTGACAAATAACCTTTGTTTCTATACAATGTGTAAAGTAATATTGCTTTACAGGAGAATTATGAAAGATATTGTTAGAACAAATATATTAATGGATTTTTATGGAAGTTTATTAACAACCCATCAATTATCAATACTTGAATTATATGTAAGTAATGATTATTCCTTTAGTGAAATTGCAGAATTACAAAATATAAGTAGACAAGGTGTTTATGACAATATAAAAAGAACAGTTAAAATTTTAAATAAATATGAAAAAAAACTAGAACTATATAAAAATTATTTAATTAATCAAAGTAAAATAATAGAGATAACCCAATTAATTGAAGATCATGAATATAATGAAATTATTAAAGTAGTTAATGAAATCGTAGAAAGGTAAAAAATGGCAGCATTTGAAGGCTTATCGTCAAAATTAGGCGAAGTAATAAAGAAATTACGAAGTAAAGGTAGAGTTACTGAAAGTGATATAAATGAAATTACTCGTGAAATAAAATTAGCTTTATTAGAGGCTGATGTTAACTATAAAGTTGTAAAAGAGTTTATTAGTAATATAAAAGAGCGTGCACTTGGTGATGTTGTTTTAAAAAGTTTAACTCCAGGACAACAAATAATAAAAATTGTAAATGAACAACTAGTTTTGTTACTTGGTGGAAGTAATGAAGAATTAAAAATTGCATCTAAGTCACCTACAGTTTATATGTTATGTGGTTTACAAGGAACAGGTAAAACAACAACTTGTGCTAAAATTGCTTCATTAATGAGAAAAAAAGAAAAAAAAGTATTATTATGTGCATTGGATGTTTATCGTCCTGCAGCTATAGATCAATTAATTACTTTAGGTAAACAATTAGCAATTGAGGTATATCATGAAAAAGAGAACAAGGATGTAGTTGCGATTGCTAAAAATGCATTGTCTTATGCAAAGAAAAATTTATTTGATATTGTTATTTTAGATACAGCTGGACGACTTCATATTGATGAAGAATTAATGAATGAGTTAAGCGAAGTAAAAAAGGCTACAAATCCTTCTGAAATTCTTTTGATAGTCGATGCAATGACTGGACAAGATGCTGTAACTGTAGCATCTAGTTTCAATAAACTTTTAGAAATAACTGGTGTAATTTTATCTAAAATGGATGGAGATACACGTGGTGGTGCTGCATTATCTGTTAAAAAAATTACAAATAAACCTATTAAATTTATTACAACAGGTGAAAAACTTAATGATATAGAGGTATTTTATCCTGAACGTATGGCTTCTAGAATTCTTGGAATGGGTGATGTAATTACACTAATTGAAAAAGCACAAGAAAATATAGATATTGAAAAAGCAAAAGAAATGGAGAAAAAATTAAGAAACTCTTCATTTACTTTAGATGATTTTATGGATCAAATTGATCAGATTAATAATATGGGACCATTAGAAAATATTCTTGAAATGATGCCAGGTGTTAACCAAAAAGCTTTAAAAGGAGTGTCAATTGATGATAAACAAATGGGTCGAACTAAAGCAATTATACAATCTATGACATTACAAGAGAGAACATATCCTAAAGTATTAGATGCTAGTAGACGAAAAAGAATAGCAAAAGGAAGTGGGACTTCTGTTCAAGCAGTAAATAAATTATTAAAAGATTTTACAAATATGAAATTAATGATGAAAAAAATAACTGGTGGAAAAGGAAAAAAAGGCAAATCATTTAATGGAATGAAATTGCCATTTTAAATATAAAATAATGAAAGAGGTAAAACAATGGTAAAAATTAGATTAAAAAGAATTGGGACAAAAAAGAAACCCTTTTATAGAGTGGTTGTAGCAGATGCTAGATCTCCTAGAGATGGTAGATTTATTGAAGAAATTGGAACATATGCGCCATTATTAAAAGAAAACAGATTTTCTGTTGATGCAGAAAAAGTAAAAGACTGGATGAGTAAAGGTGCACAACCTACTGATACAGTTAAGCGTTTACTAAAAAAACATGAAGTAATTAGTTAGTAGGTATTTTATGAAAGAATTATTAGAAATAATAGCAAAAGCACTTGTTGATTATCCAGAACATGTTTCAGTAAAAGTAACCGACAGAGGTAGTGAAGTTTTATTAGAATTATCAGTAGCTGATGACGATATGGGAAAAGTTATTGGTAAGCATGGTAGAATTGCTAAAGCAATCAGGGCAATTATGAAAGCACAAGCAATAAAAGATAACAAACGTATAATTGTAGAAATTGTACAGTAAAAGGCAACATGCCTTTTTACTGTATTTAGGAATTAAATGATTGAATATTTTGACATAGGTAAAATAGTAAATGTCCATGGTATAAAAGGAGAAATTAAAATATATCCATATACAGATCATGTGGAGATTTTTGAGTCGTTATCATATTTAATTATTGACAAAAAAGAATATGCAGTAACTAGTGCTAGAATACATAAAAATATGATATTAGTACAGTTTGCTGATATTAAAAATAGAAGTCAAGCAGAAAATTATATTAATAAATTAGTTTACATTTATAGAAAAGATGGACATCAGCCAGGTGAAAATGAATATTATATAAGCGATTTAATAGGTTGTGAAGTATTTGAAAATGATATCTCGTTAGGTGAAATTACAGATATAATTCAAACAGGAAGTAATGATGTCTATATTGTTAGCAAAAACCAGAAAGAAATATTAATACCAGCTTTAGAAAATGTAATTATTAAAATTGATATAATAGCTAAAAAAATAAAAGTTAAGTTACCAGAAGGGCTTATTGAAGATGAGTAATATTAATGTTTTAACAATATTTCCCGATATGTTTAATGCGTTAAATTTTGGGATTACTGATATTGCAATAAAAAAGGAACTCCTTAATCTTAATGTAATTAATATTAGGGATTTTGCACATAATAAACATAAAAATACTGATGATTATCCATATGGTGGTGGTAAAGGTATGATTATGACTTGTCAGCCTGTTATAACCGCTTTAGAGGCAATAGAAAACAAAGGTCATGTTATTTATGTATCTCCAAAAGGAAAGCCTCTAACACAAGCTAAGGCTATTGAACTCAATTCAAATAAAGACATAACAATTGTTTGTGGCCGCTATGAAGGAATTGATCAACGTATTATAGATAATTATATAAATGAAGAGATTTCTATTGGTGATTATGTATTATCAGGCGGTGAAATACCTGCAATGGTACTTATTGATTGTTTAACAAGGTTACAAGATGGAGTATTAGATAAAGAAGCTTATGAAAATGAATCACATTATAATGGTTTATTAGAACATGGGCAATATACTAGACCAGAAGATTATAAAGGAATGTTGGTTCCAAAAGTACTACTTTCTGGTAATCATAAATTTATTAGTGATTATCAATTAAAACAAGGTTTAAAGGAAACATTTTTAAAGAGAATTGATTTATTAATAAAAAGAGGAATAAATAAGAACGAAGCTAAACTTATAAT
Source organism: Clostridia bacterium (assembly GCA_030592085.1). Classification (GTDB taxonomy): domain Bacteria; phylum Bacillota; class Clostridia; order DUPQ01; family DUPQ01; genus JAFGUQ01. The sequence continues at coordinate 12,357 of JAUUZV010000045.1, forward strand.
AGAAGAACTACCAAATATGAAAAGTGAAATATTAGATTTGATAAAAGATGAGGAGAGCGAGAATGTACAGATTAGATAAAATTAAAGTTGTAGATAATGAAGTTGCTAAAGCTATTGAATTAGAAGTTAATAGACA
>JAUUZV010000044.1 GCA_030592085.1 Clostridia bacterium
ACAAAATATCTAATAGCTATTGCCAATAGACTGACAACAATAATAAAAATTCCTCTTAGTTTTTTGTTTTTTAATAATTCCATACTTTACCCTCTTGATGATTATATCATTATTTATTATTGAATTCACCTAAGAACTTTGCTTCACATTCCTCTAGTGTTTCTAGATTTTGGGTTATAATATAATAACAAAGCGTTACATTACTTTCACTTATTAATGAAGCATAGATTCTACCATAGTAAGTTGCTTGTTCAAAAGAATTTTCAGGTTGCAGCCATAAAAATGGTCGTCCATATTGTAGATAATTTCTAATAAATCCTTCATATTTATGTGCCATTGAATTTGTGGTAATTATTGCATCAATTATATAAAAACCATTCATTGACTTAGTACTGTCAATAATCTCATATGAAAACTCAATATTTTCACAACCTAAGTCTCTTAGAACTAATTTGGTTAAATCATACTCAGGAACTAATACTAATTGATCTTCTATTAACTCTCCATCATTAAATCCAAAAGATATATTATCATTTTTAGGTTTTAGTGCATAAGCGCCATAAAATGTAGAGTAATATGGTGAATTTTCATTAAAGAGTGATGAACTAATATATGGAAAATTAAATGAACCAAAATTATAAATAATAGATAATTCACTATCTATATGTGAAAATCTAGAAAATCCTTTAGAATCATTAAAGTACATAATAAATGGGTAATAATCACTTTTTAGTGTTGCTAACCCGCCTTTAAGTTGAATAGGTACATCATACTTTTCAAACACACTATCTTTTTTATGAATAGTTGAATATACTCCCATAACAAGATAACTTCTAAGGGGATAGAAGAATAAGATTAAAATAATAAAAATAGTAATAATAATAATTTTTTTCTTTTTCATATTAACCCCTATAACTCCATTTCAAAATTTGTTTATCTTTTTCATATCCATTAACAACAAATCTAGCAAAACTATTAATATCTCCAATTTCTCTAATTGCAGAATTTGATTTAAAATAGTCTCTAACAAAATAGTGAGAAGCTACTTCGAATTTATAATCATCAATTGATATGTTAAATAACTGAGCATAATTTGTTATCTTTGTAGTCACACTAACTTTTGGAGGTGTATTTCCTTGATATGGTATAAGTAGCTGCCCAATTTTAATAATTGATTCATTCGTTTTAGCTTCAATTGAAAACATAGGGGCAGGGCGTGAACCACTTAATTTATTTCCAGTTTTTGAATTATACCCTAACATAGGATCTAACTGACCAGAATATATAATAGAAGAAGTATCAACGTTTGAATATATTTTTTTAACCATAACATTATAATCATCAAAATTAGAATAACATAATTGTTTTTTACTATCGTGAAACACATCCGAAGCTTTATATTGCCAATGACTAGATACAACTCTTTTTTTGGTATTTCCGTGCATATTTACATTATCAAAAACTAACATGAAATGATTTTTTACCCATAAAAATATTCTCTCGTGTTCAGCTGTTATTGCATTTGAATTGTCATAAAACGAACTATAGCCTCCTGTATAATCACTAATAATAAGCGTTAACTGTTCTGTTGATTCATAATGTTCAATTTCAGGATTAGATGATACACTCTGAGTCATGTTATCAATAGTTACTGTATTATGTGCAGGTGTTGATTTACCATAATCTCTATCTTTATTTTTACCATAATTTAATGTGCCAGGGTCAGTTATAATCATTTTATTCCCATGATAAATATTTACTGAATTTCTTGACATATGGGTATGCCAACTTCCCCATTTACTTGCATCAAAATATACCATGGTGGCATCTTCATTCCACGATGTGCGTAAGAAAAACTGTTTAGCATTTAAAAATGGAAAATCTAATTGATTTTTATATTTTTCTTTAAAAGTTGGTTGATTAATTAGTGAAGCAATTTTATCTCGCTTTTCAAGATAATCATAAATTATTGGTGTATTCTTCTCATGCCAAGCTTGTGAATCATGAATACCAAATGAACGTCCATCAGGTGCTTTACAAATCAATCCATAGTCCATTGTTTTAATAATTCTTTCTGGATTAATTTTAAGTCCAAGTGAAGGTCTGTTTATTGATAATATAGCTAGGTTTGCAAAAACATCGCTCATCCAATTATGGTAATCATCTGTATGCTCAATATGTGATCCGTCACTTTCAAATTGTGCTATAAATGCATCGTTTAATTGATTAACTGCATATTCTTCATACTTTTTAGCACCTGGAATTACTTGTGATAAAAACAATAAACTGTCTAGTTCGTTTGGTCTCCAGTTATTTTCACCACCTCTAAAACGATTATTATATACCATGGGTTTAATTTGCCATAAAATACAATCTACCATTTTTTCTACAAATTCTTCTGTAAATAAAGGGTGAGAAAAAAAGTGAGGAACACAACCAACCCACCCGTTAAGATTGTTATAACCTAATCTTATTGGTGTATTTATCATTGGATCCCAAAACTCATGTTGTCTAAATGGATAGATATCTGTATTTTCTCCATAATTTGGCCAATAATTCATCCAAGCATTTATAGTATCAAAAACAATATTAGCCATATGGTCCGACTTGTTTTTTTGATACTCAATAGTTGCAAATTTAAGCCATAAGAAACGATTAATCTGTTGTTGCCATTCTTGATGATCTATTTCAGGTCCTGTGAAATCCATTTTCTTAAAGTCATCAAAATGAAATTGCATATCAGCTGCTCTAAATATAATATTATTATTATATAAAGCTTTTGTCCATTCTGTAATTTCACTATCAACTAATTTTGAGAAACGGTGTAAAACCACTACATCTTTTTGATAATCTAACAATCGTTGATAAATTTCATTCTTTAAATTCATTTTTTAAATACCCACAATTTATATCCTGTATAGTTAATTAACTGAGCTATTAAGGTAACAAGTGCTTTTGCAATAAAAACATTAAAAGAAGCCGACTCTATTAACCACTTGATTCCTAAGACTGATACACTTAATGATATCCCGCTAATAACCATAAATCGTAAAAATTCTAATGCTGTTTTTCTGCTATTATTTTTACTTTCAAATGTCCATAGTTTATTCCATACAAAACTGTTAATTATTCCTCCACTATACCCAATTACTTGTGAAATTGTGTAATAAATCCCAATAGCTTGATAACAGATGAAAAATAAAATAAAGTCTACTAAAGTATTCATCACACCTACTGAAATAAATCTAAGTGGCCTTTTGTATTTAACTAATAACTGTTTAATTTTTTGTATAGTATTATTTATCATTAACAGTATTATACACTATATTATTTTCATTGTTTTATTCATTCAAAGATTTCTGGTATCTTTTAATTGTTAAAATAATATTAAATTGGTTACAAATTCCATAAAGATCATCAATGGCATTTAACTGAGCTCTGTTAAGGGGATTAGTTGGTAGTACTACTAATATTTCTTTTTGTGTAATATCTCTTGAATCAATTGTTATATTTTCAAATACTATACCAGTAAAATTATTTAGTTTATTAATATCATTTATTATTCGCTCATATAGCCCTGTATATGTTTGATATGTTTTATAGGTTGTATTAATACTTGTAATTGATAATACTTTTCCAGTTAACTCATCATAGTAATCAATAGTGGGAAAATACCTAGGTAAATTTCCACCAAAAATAGTTTCTACTTTTTTTCCTCTTGTGAAGTTATTAAGCAACCAAATATTTTCATTATCATAATCTAAATTGTCACCATTAAATTTATATATGGTCTGTGAAAGATGAATAGATGACTTACTTATATATCCATTAAAAACACCATCAAAAATAAGAGTAATCTGATTACCAAAAGTTTCACTATGACAAAACACATACGAAAGATGTAGATTTTCTTTTTGTTCCATGGTGTATAAGCTAACAATAGAAGGTAATGAAAAACCTATAGCATAATCATAAACTGCCATTTTTAATATTTTTTCATGTAAATCATTTTTAATAGTTGTTACAATAGAAATATATGCAATTAAATAAACAAAGCATGAGAAAATGATGATGATTATTGGTAGAACCATCAATGCTTCAACTGTTATTGACCCTTTAGTATGATTTTGTTTTTTTAATGGTATAAACATGTCTTTTCCCTAATATACTTTTTTGAGATACTGTTATTTTTAAAGTTATGGTTGTATATGCTTGACTTAAATCGAAAGTTGGCGGGCTGTTTAGTGATATAAGATCTAATATTCTTAGTAATTTATCTTTCTCTGATTTACCATATAGTAAAATCCTAAGATAATCTTCATAGTCTATCTGTAATACTTCTGGAGTCTTTCCACCAATTTTATTAAGTCCAATATCTAATTTCCAATCTCCAGTTAGTTTATAAATTGGAACAGATTTTCCATTAGCTAAAGCCTTAACATCTAATCCAGATTCTGCAATTGACCAAGCACACAACATTAAATTTGCCATAACAGGAATACCTGCGCCAAAAGTCCACCATCCAGCAACCATGGTAGCAATAGTATTTGCTTTAATTTGTTTTTCTCCATCTGCATACACATGAATAGTATTTAGTGCAAAACGAGCTAGCAATAAAGTACCTTTAGTAAGGGTTATATTCATATGCTGAGATGGTCTACCATATAAAATATATTCAATTTCATTTGTAAAATAATGTGGAAAAAACATTTCTTCTTTAGAGGTTAGATGAGTAAAATATTGTAAAATATATTCATTTAGATAAGTTTCTTCTTTAACACTTGTAAGCAAAGCTGAAAACAATCCTTTAGCCTGTTCAAGTTTGTTATCTACATCACTTGTATTATCTCCACTTACATCAATATCAAAAGGTTGTTCATTATCATTAACTTGATTTGACGGAAGATATGTTCCTTCACGAATATAAATATCTTCACCTACTTGTTGTGTTATTACTTGTTCTCCAATTTTTTCAAAGAAGCTTCTCTCATCTTCTCCTTTTCCTGCCTCTACTAAACTATATACACCAATTGAAATATCACTATGATATGAAAAATCCATAGTAACTTTTTCATCTTCTGATAACTTCTGTTCATCAAGTACTTTTTCATATAATTTTTCAGTCTTAGTAATTGTAGCTGTAAGTGAGATTACATTTTCTTCTATTTTCTCTCTAATAAATTTAAAAGTTTCTATAACAATAGCACTTTCCACATCATAAAGAATATCATTAATGTATATAAGGATTTCTTTTAAGTACTCAGGACATTGATTTATTGACTCAATTTTTCTCTCTATTGATTTAGAAATTATATGTAATTGTTCCATTGAAAGTGCTACATTTGTTATTTTAGTTATTGCTTGATTATTTACTGTTAATAATTCAACTAATACTTTGTTAATTGATAGTTCATAAATAGCTACAAGTTGTTCTTTTAAATAACCTTTATCTTGTACTAATAATTCAACTTTATAAATACTCTCATCTGCTTTCTCTTCTAATACAGTTATAGTGTAATTAATTTCTTCTATTTGATGATAGATATCCATAAATTCTTCTAATGCGTAGTTAAGTTCATCGTTTGTTCCCACCACATTTACAAATACTTCCTGACCCTCTCCTTCTACAATCATTTTTAAGTATTTTAAATTATCATTTATATCTTTAACAATTTCATCAAATTCCCATTTATCTTTTATTACTTGCAGTGTTTCACCTATTGAAGTAAGTGATGATAATCTATCATAAGTTTCATTAATGATTGTTTTATAAATTGAATCGCTCATGATTTTCTGAATTTGAAAAGAAATTATACTAGGTCTAACTAGTGGGTCTTCTTTTATAATTGTTATCTCTTCAATTTTCCAATCATATATAGTTAAATCTGCAAGATTCTTTTTTATTAACTCATCAACCATTGGTTTAAGTAAATAATCATCAATTTCATATGCATAAATATCATATTGATTCTTTAAATATGAAGAATGTTCTCCTAAAACAGAATAACAAGCAATTTCAATCTGATTAGAAACTATATTCTTACCACTTTTTAATAAATAAACATCTACCAGTACTGCACATAAAATAATAATTATGGGCATTGTTATACACAAGAATATTGTAATTGATCCCTTTGGTTTAAAATACATCTTCAAATAAGTTTGCTTTTCTAATTAGCGAATCAACTTGATATATCTCTTCAATATATGGCATATCTTTTTTTATAAAATCTTTTTTTGTTAGTTCGAGTATAACAAATACAAAAGCTACAATTAATAATAGTACAACTGGAAATACTAATAGTGCTTCTACAGTTACATATCCATTTTTTTTCATAATTATAATATCCTTTCTAGAAGAATATTATAATCCATAAATTGTCATTTATCCATGAACTATATTTCAATTATTTTATTGTGAAAAGTATCTGTCACTACATCTTTAATACGATAATCAAAAAGATATACTTCTTCTTTATCAAAGTTAAGAATAGCAAGATTAGTATGTTTATATTCTGTTTTTGCATTTTTACCAGTTTTTTTGAAATAAGTAAATGCAATTTCTTTTAGTTTGTGCTTATAATCAAAAAATTGTGGAATCGTTTTACTTTTATGAGTAGATAAATAATCAAATAGAAGGTATTCCTTAATTAAAGGAATATCGCTAAATATTGTAGCTATTATCTTATACTTCTCATTTTCTCCAATATTATGAGTACTGCCATAGTGGTTTTTATTATAAGTAGATATTTTAAGAAACAACTCATATGGAGAATTAGATAGTGATAATAAATATAAAAAGGTTTGTCTTAATTTTTGACTGTTATAAAAAGCTTCAACAATTCCTTCAATATCTTTTATGGAGAAAAGTTGCTTTATAGATAACCATTTTGTTAATAATACTTCATATGGTGAATTCTCCATAAACCTATAACCATCAAATTCAAAAATAGCCGTGCCTTTTAAGCCTTTTAAAAACCCAACCTGTAACATATGTGGAAAAACCATTATTGTTTCGTTAAATGATTTTATAAAAGTCTCATAACTTTCAAAAGGTAATCCTGCAATTAAGTCTAGATGAACATGTATATTTCCTTTATTAATAAGAATAGCGCTATTAGCTAATGCTATTTTGCTATTTTGGAATCTTTTTGAAGATGTTAAAGTTAATTCATTAGTTGATTGGATTCCCGCTTCAATCTGTACACGTCCCTTTGGCATACTCATAAGTAGATTAATAATCTTTTTTGAAAGAGAAGCTGGATAAATTTCAAGATGGAAATTACACTGACACTCAAGATTTTTTATGTGTTCTAGAATTGATAATGTTCGTTCTTGATCTAAATTAAAAGTTCTATCAACAAACTTAATTTGTTTGACAGAAGATTTTGCTAAGAGAGTTAACTCTCTTAGTACTCTTTTTAATGGTAAGTATCTAATACCTTTTGAGGTTGAAGATAAACAATATACACATTTATATGGACAACCTCTTGAAGCTTCATAGTAAATAATTCTATCTTTATTACTTAATAAAAATTCGTGTGTATAAATAAAAGGTATGTCATCTAAATTATCTATTGTTGCGTATTGCGTATCGTGTATAGTTCCATCTTTAATATAAGCACATCCATAAGTATAATCACCATTGATAGCCCTACTAATTACATTCTCGCCTTCTCCTCTTATTATCACATCTATAGGATAGTCCATAAGTAATTTTTCATACTCAAAAGTAACTTCTGGTCCACCTAATATAATTGTGATATCTTGCCGTATTTTCTTTATATCTATTATTAATCGTTTAACATATTCAATATTCCAAATATAACAAGAAAAGCAAATAACATCTGGGTTATCACTTATAACTTTTCTTATCATACAGTCGTAGGTGTCATTGATTGTTAACGTTTCAATTGATGAGTGTATTTGTTGATTTAATAATGTGTAGTGTAAATACCACACAGCTGTATTACTATGAATAAATTTTGAGTTAATTGCAATTAGTTTTATGCGTTTCATATGATGGCAACAATAAACAGAGTTGTCCAAATAATACTAAATGCCAAGGCTATTGTACAAAGAACAATACCGCTTATTGAAAATCCTCTTTTATATTCTTCTTTTTTCCTAGAATAAATTAAATCAGTTACTCCTAAAATAAGCCCTATAATAGCTGGTAGAATACTTAAAAAATGAGTAATGGGAAGAAATGATAATATTAAACTGATAATTCCTAGTATGAATGAAATTAACCCCATGTTCTCTCCTTGTTCTATATCTATTATAGCACAACATGATATAATAAGTTCACTTTAAAAAGTAAGGATGTATCATGAAAAAAATATCAAAAACAATTATGTTTGTAGATAATACAATAATTGAATATCAAAAGAATACCTCATTAAAACTACACGAACCTATTAGAAAAGAGAGAGTATTATCTTTTGATTTACCCCATGAGTGTTCTACAAGTGGGTATGTTACAGTTTTACCTGTAGGTAAGCAGTATTATTTGTACTATCGAGGGATTTCAGTCAGAAAAAACAATGAAATTGATTATGAAGTTACCTGCCTTGCTATCTCAGATGATGGTATTCATTTTACTAAACCTTCACTTAATTTAGTAGAGTTTAATGGTAATAAAGATAATAATATTATTTTAAAAGATTCAGAAGTCTGTCATAATTTCACACCATTTATTGATCATCATCCTGACTGTATGGATTATCAGAAAATCAAAGCTGTTGGTGGACATAAACGTACAGGTATTAATAAAGCAAAATTATATGGTCTTTATTCCTCTGATGGTATTCACTTTACAAAAATAAGTGAATACCCTATTCTAACTGATGGAATGTTTGATTCACAAAATGTAGTGTTTTATGATCATAATATTAGTAAGTATCGTTGTTACTCTCGATACTTTAATAATAGTCACTTAGATAATCCTAAAGAATATGAAGGAATAAGAGCAATACAATCATGTGAATCTAATGATTTTGCTAACTGGACACCTAATGTGAAAAATCAATACGATAATGATAATAATGATGAATTTTATACAAATGCAACTGTAATATGCCCAGAGACAAATACTTATCTATCATTTCCAAAACGTTATGTAAAAAATAGGGAACGTGACTTTTTCAATGCTGGTGATACAGGCGTATCAGATGGAGTATTTATGTCATCTCATGATGGGGTGTTGTGGCACAGACCTTTCTTAGAAGCATATATTCGTCCAGGATTAGATCGTGAAAATTGGGTCAATCGAAACAATATGATGGCATTGGGAATTATTAATAATAATGATAAAGAATTTTCTATGTATATTAGTGAACATTATAGAACTAGCAGTGCAGGAATTAGGCGATTATCAATTAGAAAACATGGGTTTGTATCAGTACACGCAAATTATCAAAAAGGTGAAATGATGACCAAAATATTTTTACTGCCTAAAAATAATCTGTTTATAAATTATTCAACATCTGCTATTGGTTATGTAGTTGTTCATTTACTTGATAAAAATAAAAATAAAATAGCTTCATCTTCCATAATGTACGGTGATGAAATAAGCGAATTAGTAAAATTTGATAATGAATTTAAAAATTACTATAATAAGCCAGTAAGGTTACTATTTGAATTACTTGATAGTGACCTATTTGCAATATCATTTAAAGGAGATATTAAATGACTTTAAAAGTTGGATTTAAATCAGAATTTTATAAACACATAAAAGGTAAAAAAAATAATCTATATGAAAAACAAACAATTTCATTAGTTGGTGTAAAAAATAGTTATGTAGCTTTTTCACTCTTTTTAGAAAATAGTGAAAATTGGCAATTATCAATTACTAATAATCCTTCTTTTTCTATATGGCCTTCTCAAAAGACATATAGGGTTGAAGTAGTATGTAACGGTATATCAGATATTTCCATATACAAGCAAGATTACATCGAAGATGATTTAGGTGTTTTACATACTGACGCTTTAAGTTCGATTGAATATTTTGATGTAAATAAATTAGAAGAAATCCCTCTATTTATAAAACTTGAAATTGATCAATATAATAAAGCTAAAAAATATAAAGGTATAATTAATATATATCAACGGGAAACTTTTGAAGATGAAAAGTGTATTATTTCACTTCCCTTTGATATTACAATTAAAAATATTATTATGAGCAAAATGAGCGATACAAAACTTCATTTAAATCTCTGGCAGCATTTATCAAATATTGCCAGGAAACATGAAGTTACATTATTTTCAGACGAGCACTTTACTGCTATTGAAAATTATGTGAAAAGTTTATCTTATCTTGGTCAAAAAGCTGTAACAATCATTGCATCTGATATTCCTTGGTCTGGACAAAAAACATTTAACAACCTTGATGAACCTACTGATTTATTTGAATATAACTATATTTTAGTTACAAAAGATAAAAAAGGTAATTTCATCTGTGATTATAGTATTTTAGATAGGTATATTGATTTATGTAAAAAACATGGTATTTCTAATGAAATTGAAGTATTTGGATTGTCCGGAATTTGGATGGATGAGAATAAGAACTTTGGCAAAGTGGCCAGCGACTTCCCTGATGGTGTTCGAATAAGATATTTTGATCAAACTGATAGAACATATAAATATATGAAAACAGCTTTGGAAATAAAAGGTTATATTAAATTATTATATGAATATTTTATAGATAAGTTAATCATTGATAAAGTTAGGATAATCGCAGACGAACCAGATGATATTGATAGATATAGAAAAACCCTTAATGCAATTATATCTGTAGCACCTAAATTTAAATTTAAAACCGCAATAAATCATGCGGAATTCACAAAAGAATTTGATAATGTTCTTAGTGATTTGGTTCCTTCTTTACGTTGTTTAAATGAAGATGCTATCTTTTTTAAACAACTAGCTGCTAAGAAAAGTAAACGATTATCATGGTATGTTTGTTGTCGTCCTCACTTTCCAAATACATTTATTAAATCTAGTTTATTAGAAAGTTGCTTCATGGGTTACTTGACTTCATTTCTGAATCTAAATGGATTTTTGCGGTGGAATTATACAGCCTGGCCTGAAAATCCGCGAGAAAAAATTACTTTTAGAAGTGATGAGTGGTTAGCTGGAGATACAAACTTTGTTTACCCTGGAAATTTTGGTGGTCCTATTCTAACTAATAGATATTTTGCTATGAGAAGAATGGTAGAATGTTATGACTTATTAGAACGAGCAGCCTTTAAAGACAATTCTATAAAAGAAACAATCAAACAATTACTAATGGGTAATACCACATTAAATGATATAGCAACTTCTGGTTATGATGAAAATTTAAAAGAAATTCCCTTCTCTCTTGATTTTAATGATTACGAACAAGCACTTAAATTGATTTATAACATACTTGAATGATTATAAAGATTAGTATAGTATATTACATATCATATTCCTGCGATGAAGAGAAAAAGTATGTTAAGAGTATATGACAGAGAATCTTGGTACTATGCTGAAAATCAAGACCATATATAACAACAGAAAATGCACCTTGGAGCAGTTAACAAAGAGATTTGTTACGGGGTTAAGCCGTTATCCTTAAACTGAGTACAATGTAGAGTGGAACCGCGTATAACGCCTCTATCCTTTAATAGGAGTAGAGGTTTTTTTATAGGAGGAAGTTATGAAATTATATAATTCATTAAATAGAAAAAAAGAAGAATTTATTCCAGTTGAAGAAAATAAGGTAAAAATGTATAACTGTGGACCAACAGTTTATAACCATTTTCATATTGGTAATGGAAGAAATTTTATAATCTTTGATACATTAAGAAGATATTTAACATACAGAGGATACGAAGTAACCTTTGTACAAAACTTTACAGATATAGATGACAAAATGATTAATATAGCAAATGAAGAAAGTATAACTATTAAAGAATTGGCAGATAGGTATATCAAAGAGTACTTTAGTGATGCTGAAAAATTAGGTGTAAAACATGCAGACTTTCATCCTAAAGCCACAGAAAATATTGGACCAATTATAAAACTTGTCAAAACTTTACAACAAAAAGGTTATGCATATGAAGTAAAAGGTGATGTATATTTTGATACTAAAGCATACAAGCCATATGGAAAATTAGCTAAACATAATTTTGATGATTTAGAATCAGGTAGTAGAGTTGAAGTAGATACACGAAAAAAGAATCCTACAGATTTTGCTCTGTGGAAATCAAAAAAAGAAAACGAACCTTTCTGGAATAGTCCTTGGGGAAAAGGTCGTCCAGGGTGGCATATTGAATGTTCTGCCATGGCCATGAAACATTTAGGTGAAACAATAGATATTCACTCTGGCGGTCAAGATTTATTATTTCCTCATCATGAAAATGAAATTGCTCAAAGTGAAGCTGCTACAGGTAAACCTTTTGCAAATTACTGGTTACATAATGGATTTATTAATGTTGATAATCAAAAGATGTCTAAATCTCTTGGGAATTTTTTCACAATTAAAGATATAATAAAGAAATTTGACTATGAGGTTTTACGCTTTTTTGTTCTATCTTCCCACTATAGAAGTCCTATAAACTTTTCAGATAAATTATTAGATAGTTCTAAAAATGGATTAGATAGATTATATGAGTGTTTAAAAAATCTCACATATATAAAAACAACTTCAAAAATTAACAACTCCACAATAAGCGAAACAGAGTTAATTGCTTTTGTTATTGAAACAGAA
>JAUUZV010000216.1 GCA_030592085.1 Clostridia bacterium
CTATTACTAATATTATTGAAGTTATGGATGCATCTAATTTAAAAGTTGAAAGTAGCCAAAAAATAAAACGTCATGATATTGCAAAATGTTTAATCCAATGTGATAGACCTATTGCTTTTGATACTTATGATATAAATCAACAAACTGCTAGGTTTGTTTTAGTTGATGACTATGAGATTTCTGGTGGTGGAATCATACTAGAGGCTGTTGAGACAAAAGATGCTGAATTACAAAAACAAATCATTAGTAGAAATATCCATTGGATTGGTTCTCATATTTCAAAAGAAGAGAGACAGGTAAAATATGGTCATAGACCAGCTCTAATCCTTATCGAAGGTGATAAGAACTCAAATAAAAAGAAGGTAGCTAGAGAACTTGAAAAGCAATTGTTTAATCAAGGAATTCATGTTTACTATATTGCTATGGGAAGTATAAAATATGGAATGGATATTGATGTTTTAAATGATGTACAATCAAATGAACATTTACGTCGTTATACAGAAACAATAAATATCTTGTTAGATACAGGAGTGGTTGTTATTTCAACTATTTCAAAAATAAATAGTGAAGCTACAGACTATATTGAAGAGATATTATCTGATTACACAGTGTATCATTTCACTTGCTTAAAAAACTGTTCTACACTAAGTAGTGAAATAAATGAAAAGTTAACAACCTTAGGGATTATATAATTGAGGTAATAAAAATGAAAAAACCAAATATTTTACTAATTTTTACAGACCAATGGCGGGGAGATTTTTTAGGAAATCTAGGTCATCAAGCTAAAACACCATTTGTTGATCAATTGGCTGGAGAAGGTATGACCTTCACGTCAGCTTATTGTGCTTCACCTAGTTGTATACCTGCTAGGGCTTGTTTGCTAACTGGTAAGAAACCAATTAGCAATCATCGAATTGGATATATGGATGGAGTTCCATGGAATTATGAAAATAATATGATTGATTGCTTAAATGATGGCGGATATCAAACAATTAATGTTGGAAAAACTCATTTTTATCCAAGACGAAATAGCTGTGGTTTTCAGATTAATAAACTTTACGATCCTCAAAACTGGTTAGATGGTAAACTAAGTGATTATCATCAATGGTTGTATGATGAAACAGATGGAAATATTGAAGACACCGCAAATGTATTAGATAATAATGGCTTTGCTTATATTCCATGGACTGCTGATAATTATTTACACCCTACAGAGTGGACAGCAAATGAAGCAATTACCCAACTAAAAAATAGAGATAGTAATAAACCTTTCTTTTTACAGTTAGGATTTCACCGACCACATCCGCCACTAGATCCACCAGAAGAATATTTTAATATGTACAGAGATATAACCTTTGATAAAGCTAAAATGGGAGACTGGGAAAGTAAGCAAGCTAGAATGGCTACATCTCACAATGCACCAATGATTGGTGTAAAAAAAGAAAGTGATAGACAAGATGCCATAAGAGCTTATTGTGGTATGTTAACACATATAGACCATATGATTGGAAGGATGTTATTTTACTTATCAAAACATGCACCTAATACAGTGGTGATTTTTACTTCAGATCATGGAGATTTATTAGGAGATCATGGAGCTTGGCGAAAAATATATCCTTTTGAAGGTTCAGCTTTAATCCCAATGATTATTAAAGATCCTAAAAATGCTCAAATAACTATTAATAAACCACATGAATATAGACGAAATGATACAGTGATTACTCATATGGATATAATGCCAACAATTTTATCACTAGCAAATTTACCCATTCCTGATGAAGTAGAAGGTATTGATTTTACTCCTGCTTTACGAGGAGAGACAACTACTAAAAGAGAGTACATTCATGGTGAGCATTCAGCAGGTGATTTTATGTCTGTTCAATTTATCACAGATGGTAAGTATAAATATTGCTATGATGCATATAAGGGAATAGAATTGTTTTTTGATTTAGTTAATGATCCATTCGAATTACATAATGCCATAGGTGATGAAGAAATTAGTGAAATTGTTACTACATTTAGACAATGGTTAATTAATGAACTTTCTAATAGAGGTGATGGATTAGTAATAAATGGACAATTACAAAAAGGTGTTAAGGTATCACCAATAAGAAGTGAATTATTACAAGATATTAATATATCAGATTGCCATCCAAATGCTATAAAAAGTATTAAACAGTTAACAAAAGAGGGATTAATATAAAAGGAATATAACATGGAGAGACCTAACTTTTTATTCTTATTTCCTGACCAATGGAGAGGTGATTTCTTAGGTAGTAAAAATCATCAAGTAAAAACACCTTTTTTAGATCAACTTGCTGGTGAAGGAATTAGTTTTACAAGAGCCTATGCAGCTTGTCCTAGTTGCATTGCCGCTAGGGCATGTGTATTAACAGGTAAATCACCTATTAGTAATAACCGAATTGGATATAAAGGGTTAGTTCCTTGGGATTATCTAAATAATATGCTTAATTGTTTAACTGATGCAGGATATCAAACAATAAATGTGGGAAAAACTCATTTTTATCCAAGGAAAAACAATTGTGGTTTTCAAGTAAATAAGCTTTATGACCCGCAAAACTATATAGACGGTGAAGAAAGTGATTATCATCAATGGCTATATAAACAAAGTAATGGCAAAATTGAAGATACTACTTATAAAATCAATTCTAACGGTTTTACATATATGCCATGGACTGCACCTGTATATTTACATCCAACTGCTTGGACAGCTAGTGAAGCGGTTACACAACTTAAAAAGAGAGATAAAGACAAGCCGTTTTTTATGCAAGTAGGATTTCACAGGCCTCATCCACCCCTTGATCCGCCAGAAGAATATTTTAATATGTATCGCGATGTTATATTTGATAAAGTTAAAAAAGGAGATTGGGAACCTAAAGATTTTATGAAGGTAGCCTCTCATAATTCATCTATGATGGGTACTAAAAAAGAGAGTGATAGACAAGATGCCCTTAGAGCATATTGTGCTCAGTTAACATTTATTGATCATGAAATTGGTAAGATTATATATTATATCTTAAGACATGCACCAAATACGGTTATTATTTTCACATCAGATCATGGTGATATGTTAGGAGACCATAATATGTGGCGTAAAATTTATCCCTATGAAGGATCTTCAAATATTCCTATGATAATTAAAGAACCAATTAGTGCAAAAACAACACATAACAACCCAAGCTCTTATCGAAAAAATGAAACAGTAATAACGCATATGGACTTAATGCCTACAATTTTGTCATTAGCAAGTATAAGAATTCCTAATGAAGTTGAAGGAGAAGATTTTGTACCGATATTAAGAGGTGAAGGAACTGTAGAAAGAAAGTATATTCATGGTGAGCATTCAGCAGGGGAAATGATGTCTGTACAGTTTATTACAGATGGCAAATACAAATTTTGCTATGATGCTTTATCAGGGGTTCAATTGTTTTTTGACTTAATAAATGATCCATTCGAGTTACATAATGGATTAAACGATAAAAAATATAATGATAAAGTGCAGCTATTTAAACAACATATGATTAATGAATTGTTAAATCGACCAGAAGGTTTTGTAAAAAATGGAAAATTACAAAAAGGAATTGTAGTTTTACCAGTTACAGGACCACTTGCAAGGACGAAGAAAGAAAAAGATGAAACAAACATTTAAAAAGAAACTAAAATTTATATTTTCAAAAAAAGGTTTA
>JAUUZV010000025.1 GCA_030592085.1 Clostridia bacterium
CAGTAAATAGATTAGAATTTGAAATCATTGCTAAACGATTAATTGATAAATATTTCAAACATCCTTCATATTATACGATTGATAATAAACCTGTATTTATGATTTTTGATGTTGAAACATTGATTCGTGGATTAGGTGGAATAAAACAAACAAGAGATGCATTTTCATGGTTTAACAAACAAGGGATACTAGAAGGACTAAACGGGATACACTTTCAATTAGCACTACGAAATGATACTAATTTTGACGAATATAAAAAAGATGAAAATAGTCCATATACATTACATGATGTAATTGATGAAATAGGATTTAATAGTTTAACCCATTACCAAGTTAATATGTTTACTGATATTGATAGAGATTACAATGAAATCATGAAAGACGTTGTTAGTGAATGGGCTGTAATTGAAAAAGATTATAAAATACCATATTATTCTCACATTTCATTAGGGTGGGATAACAATCCTAGATATAAAGAATTTAAACCAGGAATAATAAAAAACAATACACCTGAAAACATTGAAAAAGCACTTAATAAAGCTAAAGATTATGTTGATAAACATCCAAACCAGAAACCACTAATCACAATTAATAGCTGGAACGAATGGACAGAAACAAGTTACCTTCAACCAGATGATTTATATGGATATGGATACCTAAAAGCTGTTAAAAAAACATTTAAATAAAAAATAAAGTTACGATAATATTTATGATTAATAGAGAAGAAAAACTATATAAAGGTTATAAGAGAATCAATTTTATTCTAGAAGGATATACTGGTAGTGCTATAGTGCCTAAAAAAACAGAAGATAAGAAACGATGGATATGGAGGGCTGAATTTTTAGGTGATTTTGACAAAGCGGACATGGAGCTTGTTAATCAAGGATGGCATCTTGTGTATTATAAAATAAGTGATATGTATGGAAGTCCAAAAGCAGTAAAATTAATGTCTATTTTTCACAAGTATATTGTAAAGGAATTTGCTTTAAATAAGAAAACAGTTCTATTTGGTTTTAGCAGAGGTGGATTATATGCTATAAATTATGCAGTGGCTTATCCAAATGAGGTGAAATCACTATATTTAGATGCACCTGTCATAGATTTACAAAGTTGGCCAAGAATTGGACATAGATTAAGAGTAGAATGTTTAAAGTGGTATGAATTCGACGAAATAGCTGCTACAAATTATAGTTTGATACAATTGTCTAGGGCAAAGAAATTAGCCGAACATAAAATACCGATACTAGTTGTAATTGGAGATGCTGATTTAACAGTTCCCTATGAAGAAAACGCAAAACCATTTATAAATGAGTATAAAAAAACATATGATGATATTACTTTAATAATAAAAAAAGGATGTGGTCATCATCCACATTCATTAGAAGACGTGTCATCAATTATAGACTTTGTTACAAGTGTATAAAGGTATAAATTTTTTGATTTCTGTACAAAAAGATTATATCATGATAGAATGCGTTTCAACATCAACGATTGAAAGTAGTAGTTTTAATTTATCCATTAAAGAGAGTTGACAGTAGGTGTAATGTTAGCATGGAAGTTAAAGTGAATGGATTCATGAGATGCTTGTGCGATATGTAGCATAGGCCGGGAAGCTCCCGTTATGAGCGAAGGATATGATAGTATCTAGAAAAATGAGTGGTATAACGAATAGCTTTTAATGAAGTTCGTCTCAAATGTAGATGAGCTTCTTTTTGTATAGATAAGATGAGAAGAGTTAGATAAGATGAGAAGAGTTAGATAAGATGAGAAGAGTTAGATAAGATGAGATAACGATACAATGTTTTAGATGAAATATAAAACAAAAATCGTTTAGATGAGAGGAGCTAAGATTGTGCAATATAAAGAATTGATTCCATATATTAAAACCGTGTCAGGAGATATGGAGACACCAGTCACATTATATTCAAAATATGTAGGTAAAGAACAAGGGTTTTTACTAGAAAGTGCTGATATGCCAAAAGGTAGGTACTCTTTTATAGGCAAAAAATTATTTTTAACAATACGTTCGATGGGTACCAAAGTAGTAATAGAAGAACGTGGTAAACTAAAAGTTGTGGAAGGTCGTGCACTGGATGTCACAAGAGAATATATTAATAAATATAAAGTAATTAACAATACAGGGATTCCTTTTGTGGGAGGAGCTGTGGGCATTGTTGGCTATGATCTTATAAGACAGTATGAAAAACTTCCCAATAAAAATAAAGATAACCTTGAGCTTCCAGAAGTCAATTTAATGTTTGTACTTGAAGTTGTTGCTTTTGATCACCATTACCAACAGATAAAACTAATAGTACTTGAAAACGATGATGTACAAGGTAAAAATCGTGCTACTAAAAGGCTTGATGAAATGGAACTTATTTTAAACCGTGTACCTACATTAAAAACTATGCATCCAAACGATATTAAGTGTGAGGAACCAATATGTAATATGACAAAAGAGACATTTTTAGACATGGTTCAAAAAGCGAAAAGCTATATTTATGAAGGAGATATATTTCAAGTTGTATTATCTCAAAGATGGAGTGTTGAGTGTAAAACACATCCATTCACACTGTATCGGAAACTTCGTCAAGTTAATCCATCTGCATATCTTTTTTATCTTAACATGGGTGATTATCAAGTGGCGGGTTCATCTCCTGAAATGCTTGTTGGAGTTTCAGGTAACAAAGTAAGCACATGTCCCATTGCCGGAACAAGAAGACGAGGCAAAAATGCTGCTTTAGATTTAAAAATTGCACATGAACTTTTAAATGACGAAAAAGAACAAGCAGAACATGTTATGCTAGTGGACTTGGGTAGAAATGACATGGGGAGAGTGGCCAAATTTGGTACTGTTAAAATTCCAACAATGATGAAAGTACGTAATTATTCTCATGTCATGCATTTAGTATCTTTGGTTGAAGGAGAAAAAGATGATGATAAGGATGCTTTTGATGTATTATCAACATTTTTACCAGCAGGAACATTGTCCGGTGCACCAAAAATACGAGCAATGGAGATCATTGAAGAATTAGAAAATGAGAGACGTGGAATATATGGAGGTGCAATAGGTTATTTTGGGTTTGATGGAGACATGGATATGTGCATCGCAATAAGGACAATGCTGATAAATGAAGGGAAAGTTTATTTGCAAGCGGGTGCAGGAATAGTTGCAGACTCAATTGCAATAAACGAATATAAGGAGACACAAAGTAAAGTATCGGCATTACTTAAAGTCTTAAATATGCAGGTGAAAATATGATTCTATTGATAGATAACTACGATTCATTCACATATAATGTGTATCAATATGTAGGTAGTGTAATAAATGACATTAAAGTTACAAGAAACGATATGATAACTATTGATGAAATTAAAAAGCTTGCACCTGACAAAATAATCATTTCACCAGGACCGGGTATCCCAGATGATGCAGGTATATGTATTGATATTATTAAAGAATTTGGACAAACCATTCCCATATTAGGAATATGTTTGGGACATCAATGTATGGCTCAGGTGTTTGGTGCAACTATAAGCCATGCAAAAACTTTATGTCATGGTAAGTTTTCGATGTTAACATATAAAAATAGTAAATTACTTTTAGGAGTAAAACAACCCTTTAAAGCCGCAAGATATCATTCTCTTGCAATTGTTGAAGAAACTTTACCTGATTGTTTTATTACAACATCACAAGCTCCAGATGGCGAGATAATGGCCATAGAGCACAAAACATATCCGTTGTTTGGATTACAGTTTCATCCTGAATCTATATATACGCCACAAGGAATGACTATAATTCGCAACTTTTTAAAAATGGAAAGAGCGGGAAATGATAAAAAATGAATTAAAAAAAATAGTAAAAGGTGAAAATTTAACTAAAAATGAAATGATAGATGTCATGCAAAAAATAATGAGTGGAAAAGTGATGGAAATTGAAATAAGTGCTTTTTTAACTGCTATGAAATTAAAAGGTGAAACAGTAGATGAAATATCTTCTGCTGCAAAGGTAATGCGTGAAAAGGCTGAAACTATAAATCTTAAAAACCACTATACAGTTGATACTTGTGGAACAGGTGGGGATAATTTAGGTACATATAACATCTCAACAGCTGTGGCTTTTGTTGTAGCTGCTTGCGATTTAAAAGTTGTAAAACATGGTAATCGTTCAATATCTAGTAAATGTGGAAGCGCAGATGTATTAGAGGAATTAGGTGTGAATATAAACCTATCACCTAAGCAAACAAAAGAATGTATAGAAGAAGTGGGAATAGGATTTTTGTTTGCACCAAACTATCATAAAGCCATGAAATATGTTATGCCTGTAAGGCGTACATTGGGTTTTAGGACAATGTTTAATATATTAGGACCACTTTCAAATCCTGCAAATGCAAAGGCTCAAGTACTTGGTGTTTATGATAAAAACTTAGTTGAACCCATGGCTCAGGTGTTGAAAAATTTAGGAATAAAAAGAGCGATGGTTGTACATGGAGTAGATGGTCTTGATGAAATTTCAAATACATCTGAAACAATTGTTTCAGAGCTTATTAATGGTAATGTAAAAAACTACACTATAACACCAGAGGAATTTGACATAAAGCGAGGGACAATTAGTGACATAAAAGGGGGAGATAAAGTAGAGAATGCTGAAATTATTCGCAACTTATTTAACGGAAAAGATGAAGGTCCAAAGTTAGATATATTATTACTAAATGTAGCAGCAACTTTATATGTTGGGGAAAAGGTGAAAAACATAAAAGAGGGCATAAGGATTGCAAGATTAACCTTAGATAGTAAAAAACCAATGTTTGTATTAAATAATATGATTAAATTTACAAACAGTATAGCGCAAGGAAATTAAAATGAATACACCATCGATATTACTTGAAATAGCGGAAAAAAAGAAACAGAGAATTAAAGAAGAAAAGCAAGAACTATCACTTTTAGATATGATTTCACTTGCTAATAAAGCAGACACACAACCATCTTTTTATGAAGCTATAAAAAAAGAAGGTTTATCAATCATAGGTGAGATAAAAAAGGCATCGCCATCAAAGGGTACTATAAGAAGTGATTTTGATCCTATATCTATTGCAATGGAGTATAAAAACTGTGTGGATGCAATATCTGTGTTAACTGAAGCTGATTATTTTAAAGGCAACTATGATTATCTTAAAAATGTATCAAAAAAAGTTAACCTACCATTATTGTTAAAGGATTTTATATTTGACGAATATCAAATATATAAAGCAAAGGCTATAGGAGCTAGTGCGGTTTTATTGATTGTTTCATTGCTGTCTAAAAACAAGTTAAAAGAATTACTTGATATTGCGCATTTTTTAAAACTTGATATTTTAGTTGAAACACATGATATATATGAGGCAAAACGTGCAAAAGAGGCAGGTGCAAAAATCATAGGTATTAATAATAGAAATCTTCATACTTTTGAAGTTAATTTAGAGGCAACAATTAAAGTTTCAAAAGTTGTTGATAAAAAAACATTGTTAGTAAGTGAAAGCGGTATTAAAACTAATGAAGATATAAAATATCTTAAAAAAGCAAATATTGACGCACTATTAATAGGTGAGAGTTTTATGCGATGCGAGAACATAGAGCAAAAGGTTTTGGAGTTTAAAAATGCATACTGTAAAAGTTAAAATTTGTGGTATAACCAATACTAAAGAGATAGAAATTCTTAACAAATATGATATTGATTATGTTGGATTTGTGTTTGCGAAGAGTAGTCGTAAAGTAACCGTAAAAACTGCAATAAAGCTATCAAAATTATTAAAAGGTAATATTAAAAAAGTGGGTATTTTTGTTAATACTAAAGTGGATGAGATAAATAATATAGTTAAGAAGGTTAAACTTGATATAGTACAATTACACGGACCATATACATCTTCTGAAATAGCCAAAATTCAAGCTGTAGTTTGGGTAGCTATTAACATTAAAGATGAAAAAAGTGTTAATCAAATTCATGAAATGTGCGATATAGATGGTGTGTCTGGTGTTTTGGTTGATGCTCAGTTAAGGAGTAAAAAAGGTGGAACAGGTATAACCTTTGATTGGGAGTTGTTAAAGGGTCTAATCATAAGAAAACCATTGATATTGGCAGGAGGTTTAAATGAAGCAAACGTGAGTGAAGCTATAAAAAAAGTAAGGCCAAAAATAGTCGATGTATCAAGCGGTGTAGAGCATATTTTAGACGGAGTAAAAATAAAAAGTGAAGAAAAAGTACGTGCATTTATAAAAGAGGTGAAAGATCATGAGTAAAACAAAGTTCGGAGAATATGGAGGGCAATATGTGCCAGAATCGTTAATGCAGCCTTTAAAGGATTTAGAACAAGCTTATGAAAAGGCGAAAAATGATGATGCATTTAAAGAAGAGTACAATTATTACATAAAAGAATATGTAGGTGGGCCATCACCTTTATATTATGCAAAAAATTTCACTAAACATCTAGGAGGCGCAAAAATTTATTTAAAACGTGAAGATTTAAACCATACAGGAGCGCATAAAATAAACAATGTTTTAGGACAGTTGTTACTTGCAAAACGCATGGGAAAAAAAAAGATAATAGCTGAAACTGGCGCAGGACAGCATGGTGTTGCAACAGCCACAGGCGCTGCTTTGTTTGGTATGAAATGTACTGTTTTCATGGGTACAGAAGACATGGAACGTCAGCAACTAAATGTATTTAAAATGGAGATGTTAGGAGCAACAGTAAGACCCGCTTTGAGTGGAACTAAAACATTAAAAGATGCGACAAATGAAGCTATAAGAGAATGGGTGAGGACTGTTGAGGACACATTTTATGTGATAGGTTCTGTTGTTGGACCACACCCGTATCCTACAATGGTGCGTGACTTTCAACGTATAATAGGTGATGAAACAAAAAAAGCAATACTAGAAAAGGAAGGAAGATTACCTGATATGATAATTGCTTGTGTGGGCGGTGGAAGCAATGCAGCAGGTATGTTTTATTCTTTTTTAGAAGAAAAAGAGGTCAAACTTATTGGGGTTGAAGCAGCTGGTTTAGGCCTTGATACACCTTTACATGCTGCAACTTTCGCAAAAGGGAAAAAAGGTATTATTCATGGTATGAAAACTTACTTAATACAAGATAATGATGGGAATATATATCCAGTGTATTCAATATCTGCAGGGCTTGACTATCCAGGAGTTGGTCCAGAACATTCGTATCTCTTTGATACTAAGCGTGCAAATTATGTATCTGTAACAGATAAAGAAGCAATTAAAGCTTTATACCTTTTATCACAAAAAGAAGGTATAATACCTGCCCTTGAAAGCGCACATGCAGTGGCATATGCAATGAAAATAGTACCTAAAATGGGTAAAGATAAAATAGTTGTGATTAATATTTCAGGTCGTGGTGACAAAGATATGCACACTATTTCAAATCTAAAAAAAGATGATGGTGAAAATTAATGAATAGGATAACAAAAGTTTTTGATAATTTAAAAAAAGAAGGGAAAACAGCTTTTATCGGATATATAACATCGGGAGATCCAACTATAAAAAGAACTGAGGATCTAGTTTATGCACTTCAAGAAGGGGGAGCTGATATTATAGAATTGGGTATACCCTATTCTGACCCCTTAGCTGATGGCAAGGTGATACAAAGTGCAGCTTTGCGTGCTTTTGAAAATGAAATAAAAGTTGATGATATATTTAAATGTGTACAAAATATAAGGGTTAAAACAGAAGTACCATTATTATTTTTAGTATACTACAATACAATTTTTAGTATGGGTAATGAAGTGTTTTCAAAGAAATGTAAAAAAGTTGGAATCGATGGATTGATTGTACCTGACTTACCTTTAGAAGAACGTGATGAACTAAAGAAGTTCACAGATGAAGATAATATCTGTTTGATACCTCTTGTTGCACCAACATCAAAGAGTAGAGTTAAAGATATAGCAAAAAACTCAAAAGGTTTTATCTATTGTGTATCATCAATGGGAGTAACTGGAACACGTGATAGCTTTAATGATAATATTGTTGAGTATTTACAAGAAATAAAAAAACAAACAGATTTACCAATAGCAATAGGTTTTGGAATAAGAGATAAAAAAACTGTAGATTTTTTTAGCAAACATGTTGATGGAGTAATAGTAGGTTCTGCTATTGTGCAGGTTGTTAAAAAAACGAATGGTGATGTGAAAAAGGTTAAGGAATTTGTCAAAGAACTTTCTGGGAAATAATCTCTTATTAGTAGTTCTTTAATATGATTTATTAGTATATTATAAGTTTTTAAAGAGAATATTTTAAAGAGAATGTATGAAAAAATTTGACACAGTAGTCAAAAGATAGTAATCTACTATTAATACTTCTATACAAGACAGTATAGAATAAGAATAAAGTTAAACCGTTGAGTGAGAATAGTAAAGCAATTAACTCCTTTAAGAAAGTCACAGATGATGGGATTGTGGCAGGTGAGATTGTATTGAATGGACTTACGAGGGCAGAATGAAAGCAAACAAATTATGTGAGTAGTATCTGACGGGAGTTTCACCCGTTATTGTGAAAGCCATATGTATGTATGGATTGAGTGGGTAATGACTATATAATAATAGTTATGCTAAGTTAGGTGGCACCGCAGGAGATGACTCTTGTCCTATATTTTGGATAAGGGTTTTTATTATGGAAAAAAACCAGGTGAGTAGAGGTATTGATTTATAGATGAATCAATATAGAAGAGTAGAGAAGGAGATAAACAATGTTAGAGAAAAATGTAGATTTTGCAGTATATGCAAAAACAACCCCAAACAAAGAAGGATTTTTTGGCACATATGGAGGAGCATTTCTTCCACCACAGTTAATTGAAGAATTTAAAAAAATAGAAACAGCATATCAGGCTATATGTAAAAGTGCTAAATTTATTAATGAACTAAGACGAATAAGAAAAGAATTTCAAGGACGTCCAACACCAGTAGGGCATTGCGAGCGATTATCAAATTCTATTGGTAATTGTCAGATTTATTTAAAAAGAGAAGATTTAAATCATACAGGAGCTCATAAGTTAAACCATTGTATGGGTGAAGGATTACTTGCAAAGTATTTAGGTAAAAATAAAATTATAGCTGAAACAGGTGCAGGACAACATGGTGTTGCATTAGCAACAGCTGCTGCATATTTTGGATTAGAATGTGATATCTATATGGGCGAAGTAGACATAGTAAAACAAGCACCAAACGTTTCTCGTATGAAACTATTAGGTGCGCGTGTTATTCCTGTTTCACATGGACTAAAAACATTAAAAGAAGCCGTTGATGCAGCCTTTGAAGCATACATGGGAGAATTTGAAGATGCAATCTATTGTATTGGTTCTGTAGTAGGGCCACATCCATTTCCAATGATGGTACGAGATTTTCAGTTAGTAGTAGGTATTGAAGCTAGACAGCAATTTTTAGATATGACTGGTGAACTTCCAGATGCAATTGTTGCATGTGTAGGCGGTGGATCTAATGCCATTGGTATTATGTCAGCTTTTTTAAATGATCCTGTGGAATTATATGGTGTAGAACCTTTAGGTATTGGCACAAAAATGGGAGAACATGCAGCTAGTTTAACTTATGGAAGTGAAGGAGTAATGCATGGATTCAACTCTATTATGTTAAAAGATGAAAAAGGTGAGCCAGCCCCAGTATATTCAATAGCCAGTGGATTAGATTATCCTTCAGTTGGACCTGAGCACGCATACTTACATGATTTAGGACGCGTTAAATATATGACGGCATCAGACGATGAAACCGTTGAAGCATTCTCTATATTATCAAAATTAGAAGGAATTATTCCTGCCTTAGAGAGTGCTCATGCAGTTGCCTATGCTATGAAGTTAGCAAAAGAAATGGGTACAGGATCAATTCTCATTAATCTGTCTGGTCGTGGTGATAAAGATTTAGATTATGTTATTGAGAAATATGGTGATCGCTTAGGAATTAAATAAAAAAATATAGTATTTTCATAATTTCCCCTAAAATAATAAATGTAAGGATAGTTTTAAGGTCATAACCACTTGAAACTATCCTTATCTGTATCTAACTTTACTTTATAATTTTATTTATTTTTATGAATGACACCACCATTTTTATTGTTTTTTATAGAGTTGGTAATTTAAAAGTTTTATGGTATTATAAGACAATGGTCAAATTATGACCAGGTAATAATTAACAGTAAGGGGATTATAATGTTTAAGAAAGAATATATAACTATACCTAATATGCTCTCAGTATCAAGAGGTCTTTTTCTACCAATACTTTTTATTTTCGTTTATATGGAAATGAACACAGCCTTTTTAATAGGATATGTCTTATTAGGATTAACTGATTATTTTGATGGTAAAATTGCTAGAAAATATAATATGGCAACTGAAATTGGTGCATCAATTGATACTGTAGCTGATGTATTATATTATCTGTCTTCTGGATACTTCTTATTTGCACTATATAAAAGTTATTTAATTCCAAACATAATACCATTTATTGCATTATTAGTAGTAGCTGTAAGTACTTTCATATATTCAGGTATTAAATTCAAAAAAGTCAATTTATTACACACATATTTACAAAAAATTTCTGGTGTATCAGTATTTTCCATATTAGTTTTATCACATTTTTTTGATACAACTATTTTTATACTGATTGTTATAATTGTATACATTTTAGCATTTTTAGAAGAGTTATTGATTTTTATAAAATATGGTGAAGTTGACCCAAATACAACTTCAATCTTTAAAGTTTTACCAAAAGAGAACTGATACAGTTTTAATTTTAAAGAAAAATTGAATCATTAAACAAGAGATGATAACACTACTCTATGGGTTTAGTGTTATCATATGATTTACGTAGAAAGGAATGTAATGCAAATGCATTATATAAGGTAATATAGTGAAAAAAGTTCTTAAAATAATATTAGGTATAATAATAAGTATAGTGGTCTTAATTGGTATTATTCAATTGATTCCTGTAAAAGATGTAATTAGTAGTAATCCTTTTGCTATAAGTGAAAACAATAGGCCTCTTATAATTGCCCACGGAGGAGCAAAAGATCTTTTTCCAGAAAACACTATGGTGGCGTTTGATGGTTCAGTAGCAATTGGAGTAGATATGTTAGAAATTGATGTTTGTCTTACAAAAGATAATATTTTAATAACACATCATGATAAAACTATTGATGATATGTCTGATGGGTCAGGAGAAATACGCGATTATACTTTTGAAGAATTACAAGTTTTTAATTTTGGAGATGGTTTCACAGACCTAGATGGTAATAATCCCTATGCTGATACAATTGTTTCAGTAACAAAATTATCTGATGTTTTTGAAAAATATCCGGACTTACTTTATAACGTGGAAATTAAAGATAGTGGAGAGACAGGAGAAAAAGCTGCGTCTATTCTTTATGAATTAATTATTGAATACAACTTAGGAAACCAAATTCTTGTTCCTAGTTTTAATGACGATACTATAAATTACTTTAGAGATCTTACTAACAATTCAATATTGACATCCTCTGCAAGAGAAGAAACAAAAAAATATATTTATTATCACCTAGCTCAAATAGATAATTTAGTTTTTGATATTAAATATGAAGCTATGCAATTACCGCTATCTGATTCTGGTGTTAATCTTGCTACAAAAGCTATAATAAATGATGCGCATAGACGAAATATAGCCGTTCATTATTGGACAATTGATGATAAAGAAATTATGAAAGATTTAATATTGATGGGAGCTGATGGTATTATTACAGATAGACCTGACTTATTAAATGAAGTGTTGATTGAATTAGGATATTAAACTAAAAACTAGTTTTCATTTTATACAAAAAAAGAGTACTTGATTAAAAGTGCTCTTTTTAATATATTGATCTATTGAATCTATTTTTATTAACTATCGGAATAACACAAGGAGCCTATCTAATTAAAGTTTTAAGAATAATCCTCAGATTATTATTTCTCATTTAATTTTTACTTCATATGATAATTCTAAAGCTTTTTCATAAAGTGCACTAACACCACAATATTTGTCTTGTGATAATTTGACCGCTTTATTTATTTTACTTTTATCTAAATCTTTACCTGAGAATTCATAAATAAGATGCATTTTTGTATATGTTTTTGGATGTTCATCAGTAATTTCTGTTTCTGTTTTAATATCAAAACTATCAACTTTAACTTTCATTTTCTTTAAAATTGAAACCACATCCATTCCTGTGCATCCAGTAAGAGCTGCAATCAGCAAAGGTTTAGGTCTCGGACCTTGGTCATTTCCACCAAATTTGTCACTGGCATCCATTAAAATTTTATGACCTGTGATTTCTGTTTCAAATGCCATATTATCTTTCCACGATGTTACATAATTTTCTTTCATTTTTCCACATCCTTTTATAAAGTATACCCATTCTACTAAAAGAATATAGTGATGTAAAGAAACATAGATTTATTAAATCACTCGAATAATTAAATAATTTGAAATTTAGAGAATTCTAAGCATTTTTCTAGAAATCCTATCGAGTTCATCAAATGCATCTTTAAATCGTTTAGGATCTTGTTTTTTCTTTTCATAATCATAAGTATCTTGAAAATCAATTTCACCTTCTGATATTATTTCATAGAAAGTATGAACTTTATCTTTAGTAATTCGATTATTCATTCTATCTATAACTTTTCTTTTTATTTCGTTATCTGCAACCAGTACAATGTCTGCAGTAACAATTCTTTTCTCAACTTCTTTACTCCACGGATTTCGCTTTAAAGAGGAGGTAATCTCTCTTTTTAGTAATTCTTGATGTACTTCTTTAAGGAGTTCTTTTGTGTTTGGAAATTCTTCTAATTTAGCGACACCTGCAGAATAAAAATTAATATTTTTATTCATTCGTTTTGAATAATGTCTTAGATACTGCTCTAGAACTTGGCTTCTTAGAATATTACCATAACAAATGAGAACCCAAGACTGAACCTTAATTTTCTTATTATTTTTAAAAGATAGAATGCCCATGATAAAACTCCTTTATTAAGGGTTAAACTATCATTTCTTTTGATAATAGTCAATATTGATAAACTTGTTACTAGATGTGTGATTACTATGTATTTATAACCTTCATCCTTTAAAATTATATAAATATTTTGTATAATTATGTAAGATGAAGAATTTAGTGAGGGTAATATGTTAATAGATTTAACTTTAGAAATTAGTAAGGAATTACAAAAAAATTCAACAGTTAATGAGGTAAAGGTTTCCTATGGGCATATAGGAACACATTTTGATGTAATGAATAAGATTTTTCCACTTGAATTTGTAGAAAGAAATGCAATTGTTTTTAATGTATCTTCAATTAAAAATAGAGATATTAACATTGAAGATATACAAAGTAATCTTATTAAGGAAAACATGTTTATTGCTTTTTATTCAGGTTATATTGATGAAATACCTTATGGATCAAAAGAATATTTTTCTAAGCATCCTCAACTCTCAAATGAAATATTAGAGTTTATGCTTAAAAAGAAAATATCAATTATAGGGATTGACTGGGCTGGAGTTAGACGTGGGAAAGAACATACTGTAATGGATCAATATTGTGCTAATAGAGGAGTTTTTATTGTTGAAAATCTCTGTAATGTTAAAGAGGTTATTAAAACAAATGATTATGCTTATTTTATTGCTAATACATACCCATTAAACTATAAAGGTCTTACAGGATTGCCTTGTAGGGTAATAGCTAAAGTATAATAAGTCTAGTAATGAAAATGAGGTAAAAATGAAAAATCAATCAACTGTGCCAAAAGAAATATATGCAAAAGATCATAAAACACAACTGACACAATTAAAAGAATCAGAGCTTTTAAGACGTTTTGCTAAATCAAGAAAAGAACTAGACAAAAATCCACATAGGCCATATTATCATATGACCTCACCGGAATGTAGAATGCACGATGCTAATGGGCTCTGTTTTTACAAAGGAAGATGGCATTTGTTTTATCAAGCATTTCCACCTGAATACCCAAAGCAACATTGGGGACATGTAGTAAGTGATGATTTAATTAATTGGAAAGACCTACCTTATGCAATTTACCCAGGACCTGAAAATGCTTGTTTCTCTGGAGCGACACTTGTTGAAGAAGCTAGGGTTATTGCAATGTACCATGGAACTTCTATAGGGAATATGGTTGCAGTTTCTGATGATGATCTTTTAATAAACTGGGAAAAAGTAACTGGTGACGCTGTGATTGATGTAGATAGTAATGGTATGGAATATCAGGTATTTGATCCATGCATATGGAAAAAAGGGGACTTCTACTATTCACTTTCTGGTGGTTATTTGCCATATGGTGATTCATCAGATTACAGAGCTGCAGAATTTTTATTCAGATCTGATGATTTAATAAATTGGGAATACATGCATCCATTTGTTGAAGAAGATATTTTTACTTCACTAGGTGATGATGGAGCATGCCCATATTTTTGGCCCATAGGAAACAAATACATACTTCTATTTTTTAGCCACATGAGTGCAGGACAGGCATTGATTGGCTCATATGATAAAAAGAGAGATAAATTCATAGCAGAGGCACACATACAGGCAAATCATGGTGTTCTACATGAAGGAGGTGTACACGCACCCTCCGCAACTCCTGACTTAAATGGAGGAGTAATTGTTATACACAATGTTAATGCTGGCAGAAAAACAGATGTTATGAAAAGTGTTATGACCCTTCCTAGGCGTTTATCATTTGAACAAGAGAAACTAAAAATTGAACCTACTGGAAATTATCAGTCATTAAGATATAATCATAGGAAAGTTACAAAGACAATATTAAAAGCAGATAAAGAAGTATCATTTGATGGAATATTTGGAAACGCTATTGAGATGATCGTAGAAATAGATGTGAGTGAAACAAATTTAATTGAATTTAATGTACTTCAATCAGCAAATGAAATTACGAAAATTAGATATTATCATAAACGAGGATACAACAGAGGTTATAGAAATAAGAAGGTTAACAGGATTGATAGTGTATTAGAAATAGATTCGTCACGATCAACAGTAGCTTCAGACATTCTAACGAGACCTACTGAATCCATGCAGATTGAAGTTAATGAAAGCGAATTATTGAAGCTTCATATTTTTATTGATAAAAGCATAATAGAGGTTTTTGTTAATAATCGTGAATGTGCTTGTGTTCGAGTATATCCTGACGATCCTAACAGCAAAGGAATTTCAGTGATGTCAAAAGGTCGTGACGCCATATTAAAATCCTTAGATATCTGGGATATGAATAAAATTAACTATGACATATAACAGTTTTCTAAATAGTTCTTATATTCATACTACTCTTTTGATATATAAGTCCAGTAAAGTATCGTATGAAGTATTATGAGACACATGTAGCATAATTAGGAGGTATTGAACCGATATGAGTTGTAAAAAACATGTCCAAAATTTTGACTCAATACAATTAAGCGTAATATACTGATGTTATGATTATGCTATATAATAAAGAAAAAGTAAGGAGGCT
Organism: Clostridia bacterium; assembly: GCA_030592085.1. Classification (GTDB taxonomy): domain Bacteria; phylum Bacillota; class Clostridia; order DUPQ01; family DUPQ01; genus JAFGUQ01. The sequence continues at coordinate 15,546 of JAUUZV010000025.1, forward strand.
CAAAATGGCAAAATACATAGCAGAACCTTTTAAAATTAAAATGGTTGAATTAATTAAAATGACAACAAGAGAAGAGCGGATTGAAAAGCTAAAAGCTGCAAATTATAATATGTTTGCATTGAAATCAGACGATATATATATAGACCTTATGACAGATAGTGGAACAGGTGCAATGAGTGATGCTCAATGGGCAGGTATGATGATGGGAGATGAGTCTTATGCAGGTGCAAGAGGTTTTTCTAAAGTACACAATGCAGTAGAAGATATCTTTGGTTATAAATTTGCACAACCTGTACATCAAGGTAGAGCAGCAGAGAAAGTTCTTTTTCCGAGTTTATTAAAAAAAGGTCAAATCAGCATTTCTAACATGCATTTTGATACCACAAGAGGACATGTTGATTTATTAGGCGCAATACCAGTCGATATTGTTGTTCCTGAGGCAAGAGATACTAAATCTTATGCACCTTTTAAAGGAAACATGGATACTAAAAGAATGGAAGCATACATTAAAAAAGTTGGCGCTGAAAATGTTGCATTGATCATTATGACAATTACAAATAATACTGCAGGAGGACAGCCTGTCTCAATTGAGAACATGAGAGAAACAAGAAAAATTGCTGACAAGTATGGTATCAAAGTGATTATTGATGCTGCACGATATGCAGAAAATGCATTTTTTATTAAACAAAGAGAAAAAGGTTATGCAAATAAATCGATTATAGAAATCACACGAGAAATGTTTGGCTATGCAGATGCTTTTACTATGAGTGCAAAGAAAGATGCAATAGTTAACATGGGTGGTCTTATTGGAGTTAAAGATGATGAAGAACTTTTCCAACAAGTGCAGTGTTTGACCATTCCATATGAGGGGTTTATAACATATGGAGGATTAGCAGGTAGAGATTTGGAAGCGTTAGCGATTGGGTTATATGAGGGAACAAGTGTTGATTTTCTTCGTTATAGAATTGGACAAGTTGAATATTTAGGAGGATTACTCAAAGAAAAAGAGGTGTCTTTTCAATATCCAGTTGGGGGACATGCTGTTTTCCTTGATGCTAAGGTGATTTTACCACATATACCATATCACCAATTCCCAGGGCAAGCACTTGCATGCGAACTTTATATTGAAGCAGGAATTAGAAGTTGTGATATTGGATCATTTATGATGGGTGTTGATCCTAAAACTGGTGAGCAAATGGAGGCTGAAATGGAGTTTACAAGGCTTGCAATCCCTAGAAGAGTATATACACAAGCACATCTTGATATAGTGGCCGAAGCGTTAGAAAACGTGACATGCAATGCAGATAAGGTGAAAGGGTACGAAATCATATGGCAACCACCTGTTCTTAGACACTTTACATCAAAATTAAAACCAATTGAGTAATAGTAGGAATAGAAATTATACACATGATAAAGAAGGATTATCTTCTTCTGAAAAATCACTTGTAATTTTACCTATAAAAACATAAGATAGCGTTAGAAAGTTTTTAGGAGGAACATTATGAGTAATTATACATTAGTA
>JAUUZV010000206.1 GCA_030592085.1 Clostridia bacterium
ATAATTTATTATTGATTATGATATGGCTGTTTCTGTTTTTATTACAGGACAGCCATATTATTCTACATAAGATGGGAGACAAACGGTGATAGAGTTTATAAATGTTAGTAAAACGTATGATAATGGTGTAGAAGCTTTAAAAAATATTAATTTAATAATTAATTAAGGAGAATTTGTAGCCATTATTGGTTTATCGGGTGCTGGTAAATCTACTCTTCTACGACTAATAAACAAGTTAATTGAATCGACTGAAGGAGAAGTGTTTTTTGACGGTCATTCAGTTACAAAGGCTACTGGACGAGATTTAATTAATATTAGAAGACAAATTGGTATGATATTTCAAGGTTTTAATATTGTAAAAAGAATGTCAGTTCTTTCCAATGTTCTTTCAGGACGAGTTGCATATAATCCTACATGGAAAACCATATTAGGGCTTTTTCCTGAAGAAGATAAACAAATTGCATATAGAGCATTGAAAAGAGTGGACATATTAGAAAAGGTTCATAATAGGGCTGATGATCTTTCAGGTGGTCAACAACAACGTGTGGCCATAGCAAGAGCACTAACTCAAGAACCTAAAATCATGTTAGCAGATGAACCTGTTGCTTCACTTGATCCGATTACAACTGTTCAAGTTATGGACTATTTAAAAAAAATCAATGTTGAAGATGGAATTACTACAGTATCTAATCTACATCATGTTGATTTAGCCTGGAAGTATGCTACTAGAGTTGTTGGAATAAAAGAGGGCAAAATAGTATACGATGTTCAATTAGCTGAGATGAAAAAAGATAAGTTTTTTTCTGATCTTGAGTTAGTATATGGTAGACCAATACATCATGACGAAGTATTAGGGGATGAGTAATGGACAAAATACCAGTTTTAAAACCTAAAAAACTAAAGAGGAATTTAACAATTCTCACTCTACTATTTCTAATTGTAGGAAGTGCTTGGTTTGCAGGTTTTAACTTTATAGAGGTAATGATAAACCTTGGTAAGGGAGGTCGCTTACTGGGTAGAATGTTTTTACCCCCTGACTTAAGTTATTTACCTAATATTGTAGATCCAATGACAGAAACTGTTAGAATGGCTATTGTAGGAACATTTATTGGTGCTACTTTAGCATTACCAATAGCAGTATTAACAGCTAATAACTTTATAAAAAGCAAACTTTTACACGGACCACTTAGAATTATATTAAATATTTTTAGAACCATTCCTGCATTAGTATTAGCGTCACTATTTGTTGCTGTATTTGGTACAGGACCTTTTTCAGGGGTTATTGCCTTATCAATATTTACTTTTGGATTAGTTTCTAAATTAACATATGAAACCATTGAAGCCATTGATTACGGACAGGTTGAAGCATTAATGTCACTTGGAGCTAATAAAATGAATGTTCTTAGGTATGCAATTATGCCACAGATTTTACCACAATACATGTCATATACTTTATATGGATTTGAAGTTAATATTAGAGCAGCAGCTGTTCTAGGTTATGTGGGAGCTGGTGGTATTGGGCAAACATTTGAATACAATTTAGCTTGGCGAAATTTTGATAGAGTGGGTACTATTATTATCTTCTCATTTTTCATTGTTCTAATTATTGACTTAATTAGTAGTAGCATTAGAAAGAGGTTAGTGTAATGGAAAAAATTACTATAAAAAAAGAAACTAACTATCTTCATGTTGCTTTACGTGTTTTTTACTATATTGTTGTATTTGGTTTAATCTTTTGGGGTTTTAAGGGGATTGAATATAAAGGGGTTATGCAATCAGCATCAGGAGCAATTAATGCATTAATAAAAGGATTTTTAAATCCTGATATGGAATATGCAACAAACATGACAATTGATGGATTACCTAATGCTATTTTAGAAACTATAGCTATAGCAATTAGTGGAACATTTGTATCTGCTATTATCTCAATTCCTTTTGCACTATTAGCTAGCCAGAATATTGTAGGATCTAAAGTATCTAAAATAGGTAAATTAATTGTTACTATGATAAGAACATTTCCTGAACTAATTTTAGCATTAATTTTTATTAGTGTTGTTGGACCTGGAGCACCAGCTGGCATTTTAGCTTTAGGAATTCATTCCATTGGAATGCTTGCAAAACTATTTTCTGAATCCATAGAAAGTATGGATTTAGGGGTGAAGGAAGCATTAGAATCTTGTGGAGGAAATTACTTTGAAGTACTATTTAGAGCAGTTTTACCACAAGTAAGTCCTGAATTAATGAGTTATACTTTATATCGTTTTGAAATTAATATGAGAGCTGCTTCAACCTTAGGGTTAGTAGGAGCGGGTGGAATTGGTGCACCTTTAATCTTTGCCATTAGAACTAGGTCATGGTCAAGGGCCGGGGTAATTATCATTGTTTTGGTAATTACCGTATCAATTATTGATCAGATTTCAAGTCGAATAAGAAAGAGAATTGTCTAATATGAATATATTGGTTGTCAATGATGATAGTATCAATGCATATGGTATTAAACTGTTAACTAAAAAGTTGATGAAATATGGCCATGTATATGTTGTTGCACCTCATACAGAACAAAGTGCAATTGGACATGGAATAACAATACATGATCCTATGAAACTACATATCCAACCAGATTTTTTAGAAGGTGTTGATGCATGGAGTTTAGAAGGAAAACCTGCTGACTGTGTTAAGTTTGCTTTATATGGATTAAATTTAGAAATTGATTTAGTTGTGTCAGGAATAAATAATGGTCCAAATTTGGGAACAGATATTATGTATTCAGGTACACTAGCAGGCGCATCTGAAGCGATTATTTGTGGGATACCAGCAATTGCTTTTTCAACTGATTTTGATTCTTTTAAATTAGCTGAAGATGAAATAGAATGTGTGCTTGATAAGATTATTGATAAAGGAATATTAAATACTGATAGCGTTATCAATGTTAATTTCCCCAAAGGGGAGTTTAGTGAAGTTAAAGGTATTCGTGTTACTGAACAAGGTCTTCGTCCTTTCTTACATAAATTTGAACTAGAAGGTGATGTTTATTGGGCTAGAGGTACATGGGATGTAATTGATAATAAAGAGAACAGCGATGTTTTTGCATATGAAAATGGCTATATTTCAATTACTCCAATTCAAATTAACAGGACGAATTATCAATATATGGAAAAACTTAAGGAAAAATTTCCTGATTAGGGGCAACAAATTGAAAAATCAAAAATCATATAAAAGATTAATTATAGTAATTCTTGAATGGGGAATTTTATTTGCAGGATTATTAGGGTTAGTTATAAATTTTTCAACATCATTAACTTTCAAAGATGGACTTAACTTATTTTCATATTACACTATTCAGTCAAATATATTGGTTGTTTTATTAATAAGTTTAAGAATATATTATCGTTTTAATAAAAAGAATATTACTAAATTTATTTCGCTAATTACAGTTGCAATGACTAGTTGGTTATTAGTAACAGGCCTTGGTTTTATTTTGCTCTTATCAGCTATTTATCATCCAGAAGGTATAAAAATGATTTCAAATATATCTCTTCATTATGTAACACCTACTTTGATGTTAATATATTACTTTTTTACTGAAAATAAAGTAAAAACAAAAAAATCATTATTACTTTTATTTATATCTTATCCCCTAGTTTATTGTATTATTTCTTTGATAAGAGGAGTTATTACTGGCTTTTATCCATATTGGTTTTTAAACCCTACAATGAATTATCCAGAGGGAGTTGGCTCACTTTTAAATGTGCTATTAATATTTATAGGAGTTGCTATTATTTTCACAGGGATTGGATATCTGTTATTATGGTTACATAAAAAAATAAATGGAGAGAATATTGATTGATAAATACCCTATTAAATATATTAATTATTATTTGAGTGTTACTTTAATAGTTGCTCTTGTATTTTCGATAGCCATGGGATTAAGTGATGTTACAACATCA
>JAUUZV010000006.1 GCA_030592085.1 Clostridia bacterium
AGCAAACATTACCACAAACATGGTAATTATTGATGCCATTTTTTTATTACTATTAATATATGTTACTTCTTTTCCCTCTTCAAAATGTTTTTTTGTACGGGTTTTAACATATTGTCCATCTGATGTTAGTACTACTGATTGTTTTTTTCCCTTTGATATAATTACTGATTTCATAGTTTTCTCCTCTTCATATAACTATATATACGAAAAAGAGTGATTTTTTTGGTGGTTAAAAAACTAAATCACGTAAATATCCAAATTGATCTTCTTGTAAAATAACTAGGGACATAATATATTTACGGAAACGTTCAAATACTTTTTCAGAAGCTTTTATATATTGTAGCGTTCCTAAAATAGGCATCTTGTGTTTTTCATACATATACTTATGTAATTCACTAGTATTTGCGATTATACTAGCAATTTCTAAACAAGTATTTCTCGTTTTCTTATGCTTAGGGCTGTGTAGTAATAAGTCATCAATTGATATATTAAATTTAGCTAGTTCTTCTTTAAAATCATCTAACTCTAATTTGCGAAGCATAATTACCTCTTGATTGCTTGCTATATAATCTTTTAATTGAACTGTTTTGTGTTTACTTTCTTTTCTAATGGCAGAAATAACTTGATTTCTAATGAGTAATTTTGCATATGATAAAAATTTACCTTTAGTAATATCAAAAGTATTAATAGCTTTTGTAAATGCTAACATACCTATAGTCAAGTAATCAGAATTTTGATCATTAATAACTTTTGAAATTGTACTTTTTATAAAAGGAAGATACTCATCAAGTAACAATTCACTTTCTTCTTGATGAGATTTTGCATATACTATTCGGTTTTCTAAATCAGTAAATATCACTTAATTGTAATTCCATTCCACGTATAGCATATTTTATTAAAATAGGTTGAGCATCATTTGTATACCAAAAATCTAATCGTGGTTTTTCTCCTAAAACTACTCCAGTGTACTCTAATTGAACTCTGAAACATTCATAAGTTCCATATGGAACTGTTATATCAGAAATGCCTAGCCAAGAAGCTTTATATGGTAAAATATTACCACCATCAACAAAAACTATATTTAAAACTAAATCTTCTTGTTCAATGACTGCTCCTAGTGTAAAAATAAGAGATTCATTTTCTAGATAAAAAACTGGAAGGCCTATATTTAAACTTTCTGTTTCTTCATTCGTAATTGCTGTCATTTCTAATAATACGCCGTAGGTTCCAGTAATTTTCCAGTTTTTCTCAGGGTATATATCAAATATATTACCTTTCTCAGTATAAATAGGCTTCATAGTGTTTTTATCCACAGTTGATAACGAAGTATATTGTCCTTCTTCAATGTTAAAAATAGTACTAAATGTAATAATATCTTCTAGTACTTCCATTTCATAAATTATTTCACTAGTTTCTTCATTTTCGATTCGATCAAACACATAAGTACTACTTTCAGTATAGATAGCTTTTACTTCAAAAGAATCTCTACTAAGTTCAGGTTGACAACCAACTAATAGTGTAATTAATACAATTGCTATTATTATAATTATAGTTTTTTTCATCTTATACCTCAATCTCCAAAACAAATTTATCAAAGTGAAATTCTTCAATAAATTGTTCATCACTAAAAAATGTTTTCTTATATCGTCCTATTTCTCGTGTATTCTTTTTTAACCATATTGGAACAGGAATATCAAGTTGTTTGCACAACCTAATAAATGCTTCTTCAAGTTGATCGTGAAAACTTAATGATTCATCAGTATTAATTGCTTTTGCACTTTTTATTGGTAGATTTTTTAAAACCAATTTTCCATATAGAATCATTTAGCGTCCTTTCTGACAAATATAATATTCAATACTGTCAATTAAGGCTAACCAACTTGCTTCAATAATATCAGATGAAACTCCAATTGTATTCCATACATCTTTTTTATCACTTGATTCAATTAGTACTCGTACTTTAGAAGCAGTAGCATTTTCAGAATCAAGAACACGAACTTTATAGTCAGTTAATTTAATATTATTAATGATTGGATAAAACTTTCCTAACGCTTTTCTAAGCGCACCATCTAAAGCGTCAACAGGGCCATCACCCTCTGCAGCTGTTAATTCAAATTGATCTTCTACTTTTATTTTAATCATTGCACTAGAATTAACATTATTGTTAGTAGGCTCATTAACCATAACTTTAAATTCAACTAGTTCAAATGAAGGTCTATAAATATTTAGCACTTTTCTAATTAATAATTCAAAACTAGCTTCTGCTGTTTCATATTGATATCCCTCATATTCCATTTCTTTTAATTTTTTCATAATTTCTATTGTTTTAGGATTATTCTTTTCGATTGTAGGGTCAATTTTTTGAATCAATTGTAATATAGCACTTCTCCCAGCTACTTCACTCATTAAAATTTTTCTCTCATTACCAACAAGTGCTGGGTTGAATAATTCATATGATTCAGGATTCTTTTTAACAGCATCTGAATGCATGCCAGCTTTATGAGAAAATGAAGAAATTCCCACAAAGGGTGCTTGATATGGCAAGGCTAGATTTGAAACCTCGCTAATATAATGTGCTGCTTCATATAAATTTAGAAGATTTTCTTGTGGAATACATTCATAATCTTTTAATAACTGAAGATTAGGAATAATAGTTGTTAAATTAGCATTACCACATCTTTCACCAATTCCATTAAAGGTTCCTTGTACAGAGGTTACACCAGCTAAAACAGAAACTATTGATAAAGCTACTCCCATACCGTTATCATTATGACAGTGAATGCCTACTTGGCAATCAATAATTTTACATACTTCACTTGTAATAGAAGTCATTTCATCTGGAAATGTCCCACCTTTTGTATCACACAAACAAACTTCAATAGCTCCAGCTTCCTGAGCAGTTATTAAAGTTTTTAATGCATACTCTTTATTTTCTTTATAACCATCAAAAAAGTGTTCTGCGTCAAAAATTACTTTCTTGCCTTTACTTATCAAATATGTAATTGAATCGTGTATCATTAGTAAATTTTCTTCTAATGTTGTTTTAATTATTTCGCTTATTTGTCTATCCCACGTTTTGCCAAAAATAGTTACGTATTCTGTATCTGCATCTATTATTGCTTTTAAATTTGCATCATCTGCTGCTTTTATTTTAGGACGTCTAGTGCTACCAAAAGAAACTATTTTGGAATGTGTAAGCGATAATTCTTTTATCTTTTCGAAAAACTCATGATCTTTTGGATTAGAACCTGGGTTCCCTGCTTCAATAAAATCAATTCCTAGTTCATCTAGTTTTTTAACAATTTTAATTTTATCTGAAACGGTATAGGAAATATTTCGTCCCTGTGCTCCATCTCGTAATGTGGAATCATATATTATTATTTTTTTCATGATTATTCCTTACTGCTTAATACTTGATATACTCTGTTTGATGCATTAATATACGCTTTAATACTAGCTTCAATAATATCTGTACTAACACCATGTCCAACATAATAAGCATCATCTTTTTTTACACGAATGTTAACTTCCCCTAAGGCATCTTTACCACCGGTTACAGCTGTTATTTTATACTCTTCTAAGCTCATTGTAAATCCAACACATCTCTCAATAGCATTAAATGCTGCATCAATTGGTCCATCACCCGTTGCAGCTTCTGTTATTACTTGATCATCTTTTATTAACCTAAGAGTAGCAGTAGATATTAATTTGTTCCCAGTATTAATTTGAAAGCTATCCATGGTATAAGCTTGTTCAACGGTATAAATTTTATCTGTTAATAATGCTTCTATATCTTTTGTTAGTACTTGTTTTTTCTTATCTGCAAGTTCTTTAAATTTCTTAAAAGTTTCATCAATCTCTTTTTTTGTTAATGTATAACCCATTTCTTTTAATTTTGCAGAAAAAGCATGTCGACCTGAATGTTTACCAAGAACCATATCATTTTGTGATAAACCAACTGATTCAGGTGTCATAATCTCATATGTAGATTTCTCGGCTAATACACCATGTTGATGAATTCCTGATTCGTGAGCAAAGGCATTTTTCCCAACAATAGCTTTATTTGGTTGAACATTAATACCTGTTAATTTGCTTACTAAGTTTGATGATTTTATTAATTGTTTAGAATTAATATTATGAATATATGGATATAAGTCGTATCTTGTATTAACAGTCATAATTATTTCTTCTAATGCAGCATTGCCTGCTCGTTCTCCTAATCCATTAATAGTACATTCAAGTTGATTAGCACCATTTACCATGGCAGCTAACGTATTAGCTACTCCTAATCCTAAATCGTTATGACAATGAACTGCTACATCAACTTTTTCAATACCAGTAACATTATTCATAATACCTTTTACTAATAACCCAAATTCTTCAGGTGTAGCATAACCTACTGTATCAGGTATATTTAGTGTAGTTGCTCCAGCTTTTATTGCCTCTTCATATGCCTTGTATAAGAAAATTGGATTAGATCTAGAAGCATCTTCCGCTGAAAATTGTACATCTGATACATACTTTTTACTGTAGTTAATCATTTGTTTAATACGTTCTAAAACCTCATCTTCACTCATACGTAATTTGTATTTCATATGAATATCAGAAGTAGCAATAAATGTGTGAATTCTTGGTGATGCGGCCTTTTTTACTGACTCATAGGCTGCATCAATGTCTTTTTCAAGAGCTCTAGCAAGTGAGGCAACAGTAGCGTTTTTTATTGTTTCTGCCACTGCTTTTACAGCTTTGAAATCACCTTCAGAAGCAATAGAAAATCCAGCTTCAATAATATCTACTCCTAAGATTTCTAATTGTTTTGCAATGGCGACTTTTTCTTTTATATTCAAGCTTACACCAGGTGTCTGCTCTCCATCACGTAATGTTGTGTCAAATATTTTTATTTTATTACTCATAAGTTTTCTCCTATATAAAACAATACCCGGCCTTTTAAGTTTGCCGGGTATCAGTGATTATTTTTTCAACCAACTCATCATTTTTCTGAGCTCACCCCCGACACTTTCTAATTCGAGTTCAGATTCTTTTCGTCTGGTTGCGAGAAAACGAGCTCTACCTGCTGCTTTATTTTCTGCTATCCAATTAGCAGCAAAAGTACCATCTTGAATTTCAGCTAAAACTTTTTTCATTTCGTTTCTTGTTTCTTTAGTAATTATTCTTTTACCAGTAACATAATCTCCATATTCAGCTGTATCACTTACTGAATATCTCATATAACCATATCCACCTTCGTTGATTAAATCAACAATAAGTTTCATTTCATGTATACATTCAAAATATGCAATTTCTGGTTGGTATCCTGCTTCTACAAGAGTATCAAATCCAGCTTTCATTAATTCAGTAACACCACCACATAAAACAGCTTGTTCTCCAAATAAGTCAGTTTCTGTTTCTTCTCTAAATGTTGTTTCTAAAATCCCTGCACGTCCTGCACCGTTTCCACAAGCATATGCTAAAGCATAATCTTTAGCTTTTCCTGAAGCATCTTGATAAATAGCTATTAATGAAGGAACACCTTTACCTTCTTGATACTGACTTCTAACAGTATGTCCAGGTCCTTTAGGTGCCACCATAATAACGTCAACGTCAGTAGGTGGGATAATTTGATTAAAGTTAATATTAAACCCGTGGGCAAACATTAATACGTTACCAGCTACTAGGTTTGGTTCAATTTCATTTTTATATATATCAGCTTGTTTTTCATCTGGAACAAGAATCATAATAAGATCAGCGAGTTTTACAGCTTCTGCTGTATCTAAAACTGTGAGTCCATCACTTATAACTTTTTCTCTAGTTGATGAATCTTTACGAAGACCAACTACCACATCATATCCACTATCATTTAAGTTTTGTGAATGAGCATGTCCTTGGCTACCATAACCAATTACTGCAATTTTTTTTCCTTTTAATAGTGATTTGTCACTATCTGAATCATAATACATTTTCGCCATTTTCCTACTCCTCTATAAATCTATTCTACGCACTCTACTCCACGTTGTATTGCTACTAAACCTGTTCTAACTGTTTCTAAAATACCAAATGGTTCTAATAATCCAGTTATTGCTTTTATTTTGTCTTGATCTGCTGAGATTTCAACTGTTATAGTGTCTTTAGAGACATCAACAATATTTGCTCTAAAGATATCTACTAATTGAATAATTTCAGCACGTTGTTTTGCAGATGCCTTTACTTTTAGTAACAATAATTCTCGTCCTACAAATTCATTGTCAACTAATATTTTAATTTTAATTACATCAACTAATTTATTTAATTGTTTACTTACTTGGTCAACTGTATAATCATCACCGTTAACAACAATAGTAATCCTTGAAATTTCTGGGTTTCTAGTTTCACCCACTGCTAGTGAATCAATATTAAATCCACGTCTGCTAAATAGTCCGGCTACTCTTGAAAGTACTCCCGCATGGTTTTCAACTAATACAGATATTGTGTGTTTTTGTTCCATTATATCCTCCTGTCTATCGATATATGGTCGGATTATCTTCATCTACAACACATTCTAATAAATATGTTCCCTTATATGATAGCATTTTTTTCACTTGTTCTTCAATATTTTCTTTATTTGTTAAGCGACTTCCTGCGAATCCATAACTACTAAATAATTTTATAAAGTCAGGATTGCTTTTTAAACAGACGCCAGAATATCTCTTGTCATATTTTAATGTTTGTAATTCTCGAACCATTCCTAGTGAAGAGTTATTAAATAATACAATTTTAATATCTAATCCCTCTTGCATGATTGTACCAAGTTCTTGCAAACTCATTTGTAATGATCCGTCTCCTTCAATTGCAATAACCTGTTTATCTTGATTACCTACTTTACAACCTACAGAAGCTGGTAAACCATAACCCATGGTTCCCATACCACCACTAGTAACAAATTTATTACTAGTTAGTAACTCAATTAAATTAGCTGCCCAAATCTGGTTTTGTCCAACTTCAGTTGTATAGATTGCATCAGAGTCACTTAGTGAAGCTATACAAGTTAATACATCTTTAGGATCAACACACCCTTTAGAAATTACAAATTTACTATCTAATTTTTCTACTGGTTTTTTATCTTCAAACCATTTATCTCTTTTAACTATTTTAAGTTTGCCATATATAGCATTTAATATTTCTTTAGCATCTCCATGTAATCCAATGTCTACTGAAATGTTTTTGCCCATTTCTGCTGGATCTATATCAATATGAATAACAGTTTTCTTTGAATATACACCAGAAGAATTACTCATGGATCTATCGCCCACTCGTCCCCCGGCTACTAGTAACACATCACATTGACTAACAGCTTTATTAGCTGCTATGGTTCCGTGAGAACCAAGCATTCCTAAGTTTAAATCATAAGTGTCATCTAAACATCCTTTAGCCATTAATGTATAAGTTACAGGAATAGAAAACTCTTTTGAAATTTTATGTAATATTTCTTTACTACCAGAGGAGATAATACCTCCACCTGCAATAATCAATGGTTTTTTAGCTTTATTAATTGCTTCACAAGCCTTAATAATCTTTTCATTATTTAATAAAAATTGATATTGATATCCTGGTATGTTAAAGATAAACTCATCAACATAGTCAACTTCACCCTTTAATATATCCATTGGAATATCAATTAATACAGGTCCTGGTCTTCCAGTTGATGCTAAGATAAATGCTTCATTAATAATTTTAGGTAATTTTGATACGTCTTTAACTAAGTAGTTATGTTTGCAAAATGGAGCCGTTGCACCCGTTATATCCGCTTCTTGAAATACATCTTTTCCTAATTGTGAAGATAGTACTTGCCCTGTAATTGCAACTATTGGAACTGAATCCATATAAGCTGTTGCAATACCCGTTATTAAATTAGTTGCACCTGGTCCTGATGTAGCTACACAAACCCCCACTTTATCAGTGGTTTTTGCATATCCAGAAGCTGCGTGTACAGCACCTTGTTCATATCTAACTAATATGTGTTTTATAGAACTTTTTAGCAGTTCATCATAAAAAGGTGAAATGGCCGTACCTGGGTATCCGAAGATTACATCGGTGCCGTGTTTTTCAAGAATTGTAACAACAGCTTGCGCCCCATTCATTTTCATAATAAACATCCTTTTTTGTTAGTAAAATTTTCATTATTATATGTTTTTAGATAGTAATTGTCAAGTTATGTAGCTGAGTTTTCAATTAGTTAAGGCTTCTTTTATGATATTCTTTTTTTTGGTATAATATTTGTATAATAATTTAACTTCATTTGGGATTTTTAACAAGATATATAAAAATATTTAATTTAGTATGGGAGCAAAAATATGAAAAAATTTATGTCACTACTAGTAATTATTTGCATTATAGTTAGTTTGTTTAGCGGTTGTTTTTCACCTAAAGTAAGCTTAGAAGAGGATATCATTTACCAGTTAAATGCAGGCTATCTATATACAACACAATATAAGACAACAAATAGAGATGAAAAAAACTATAATAATGAAAGAGAAGATGCCATCAAAACTTTTATGGATACAATTGAAAAAACTTCTAAGTATTCTTTTGATGTAATAGATGGATTAATAAAGTATGAAAACAATTTATTAAAGTATATTGATAAAATAGAAGATAAAGATTCAAGTACAACTTTATTACTTCAATCAATCACAAATAAACTATTTGCATATAAAATAATTTTAGATAGTAAAGAAAACGAAATAGCAAAATACATGGATATGAGATCTAAAAATGATGAAACAAAAGCAATACTTAATTCATATATTTTATATAGTCTTTGTGATTTGATAAAAGTACAAAATGAATACATCATATGGCTTATTAATAATACAGCTACAACTTCTATTCTTCTTGAGCCAACAAGTGAGAGACAATCTGACAGATTAATTTCATCTAGTGAATCAATATATGATAAAAATATTAAAAGTGAAATAAATAAAATGATGTTTGAGTATGATAAAGCTATAAACATGAACTCATATATTCTTTCAGCAGATTATTATGCTTCTGAGTATTATCTAAGTGAAGCTTTAAAAAATATTGAAAATATAAAATCCGGCAACATTGATAGAAAAATAACACCTGAACAATTAAAAGAAATGCAAAATGAGCTAGTAGATATTGAATTACTATATTATGAAATTGTAAAAAATAATAGTAGACCTTCTTTCTTACAACCAGTTCCAGAAAAACAATCTTCCTTTTCCTTTATAAAAAGTGTATCAGCTGAAGATAGCGATTTAAGTCTGTTAGATGCTAGTATGCCAACAATAGAAGAAGTATCTAAAATAAACGATTCAAATTATGATAAAAGCAAAAATTATGGTACACATGATATAGCGCAAAATCTTTTAGTTGCAAAGACCTCTTTAGAACTATCACCAAATAAAATGATTGAATTTGTTAATAATAAGAGTACAACTAATCTTACTCCAGCTGCAAAAGCAATTAGCGAACCTGTTAAATTAACAATAAATAATAGTTATCTTACTCAAATAGGAATATATCTAGTTCAGCAAAATATAAAAAGAGATGAAGGTGGAGTTAATGCACAGTATGCACAAATCATAAAACATCTAACAGATAAATTAACAAGTGTTAGCGAAAATATAACTGATGAACAAAAAGATAATATTAAGCATCTTTTAGAAAATGAACTTTCTGAACTTTTAGAAGGAAGAAAAGATGAGTTTGTAGATAGAGTAATTAACTCTAGTGCAGAAGAATTAATAGATACATATAATGTGTGGATTGAAAACAGTGACAAGTCTCGCGACTTAAATTTTGATAAAGATGATTTAATCAATCTACTAATAGTCTTAGGAATAGATATTGAACAATTTGATTTTTCAAGTAGTGTTCCTTCACCTCAACCTTCTCCTAGTAATTCACAAGTTATAGTTTCACCGACCCCTTCACCTACTTCTACACCATCAAATCAACCAGAAGATCCTGAAGTATTTGATGTTTCACATATTGTTGCATCATACGACCTTATTAAACGAATTAGTGTAGATGAAAGTAATGAGAGAATCTTAGAACTAGTTTATGGATGGGTTGATCCTCTTAATTATAGTAATTATAGAAAAGATGAAAGTAAAGATAGTTCGTCAAACTTAAATGGAATTACTTTTTATGATGATGATAATATAAAGATTGGATGGCAAACAAAAGTATATAGTAATTCTATTGAATATACTTATCATTTTCCAAATAATAATGATTTAGAAATGACTATTATTAGAAATGGAACATATGATAATAGTTATTTTTATCAAGTACAAACAGAAGATATTTCTATTAATAGAGAAACAGCCATAAGATTTTATTTTCCTGACGATTCTACTATTAAACCATATCTTGTTTATATAATTGAAAAACAAGAAAACATGCGAGATGGTTTAAATATGACAATATATAATGACACTCAAACATTTACTATTTATTCCATGGAAAAACGACTTGCCTCCTATACATTAAAAAACGATATTATTATTGAAGAAATTCACAATCAATATGTTGGTGAAAATATTTTTTCAGATATTTTAAAATATTATGATAATGGAGATATACGATTTACATATAGTGAAATTAATGGAGATAAAGATGGTGTTAGCTATATATATTATGAAAATGGTAAAATCTCATTTAAACAAGAATATTCAGAAGGCAAATATCATGGGACAGTAGAAGAATATTATGAAAATGGTACTTTAGATACTCTCACTACATATGTAAATGGTATTAAAAATGGTGAAACTTTAGGAAAATATGAAAATGGAAACGATTGGTTTATTGGTGAATATACTAATGGTGAGACTAGTGGTATTTGGTACACCTATGAAGAGGATGGTACTCCTACTAGTGAAATAGGTTATAAAAATGGAATGTATGATGGTATTTATCACACATATGCAACAGGTTCATTACCTTATAATTCAATACATGTTATTGGTTACTATAAAGATGGTAAAAAAGATGGCATATGGGAATACGGCTATAATAATGTAGGTTATACTGAAAAGTACTTATATGAAAACGATATAAAAATATGGATGGAAGTGGGTAATACCCGTACATATTATAATTCAGATGGCTCTATTAAAAGCACAGAGAAAATAAATTAAATTAGTTTTATTTCAGCCGCTTTTATAGTTTGTGATATTAATGTAACAATGGTCATTGGACCAACTCCACCTGGAACTGGAGTATATGCACTACATTTATTTATTGCTTTCTCAATTTCAATGTCTCCAAAACCACCTTGATGGTATCCAGCATCAATTAATACAGCACCTTTTTTTATCCAATCTCCTTTGATAAACTCTTTTATACCTACAGCTCCTACAACAATATCTGCTCTTTTAATAATATCAGAAAGATTTTTTGTTCTAGAATGACAAATAGTAACTGTAGCATTTTTATTTAATAACATCATAGCCATTGGTTTACCTAATATAGGGCTTCTACCAACAACAACAGCATCTCTTCCCTCAAGAGGAATACTATAATATTCTATCAAAGTCATAATGCCACCAGGAGTTGCACATCTAAAGACATCTTCTCCCATTGTCATTTTACCAAATCCTAAAGAGGTAACTCCGTCTACATCTTTTGATAGAGCTATTTTATCAAAACAAGCTCTCTCATCAATTTGCTTTGGAACTGGATGTTGTAATAATATTCCAAAAACACTGTCATCATTATTTAATTCGTCAATTTTAGCTAATACATCTTCTGTTGTTGAATCATTAGGTAAAAGCACTTTTCTAGATTTAATTCCAACTCGCTTACATGCTCTACCTTTCATATTTACATATATGGCTGATGATGGATCATCTCCTACTAAAATAGTTGCTAATACAGGTATAACTCCTGTTTTATCAATAATCTCTTGAGAACGAATTAATAATTCACCTTCTATTTTTCTTGAAAGAGTTTTTCCATCTAATTTTATTGCCATTATTTATGATTCTCCTTTTTTCTAATTACCCATCTATTATGTTATCAACATATCAAGTAGTCAACTTATTTCTCATTAGTTTTTTCAGTTTGTACTAATTTAAAAATATTCTTAGTTATAAAGGGTGCAAATATAACAATAAGTATACCAATTGCAATTTTAACACTTTGTTCAATTAACACACTTTTCGCTGTATAAGCAGTTATAAATCCATCTATCCTACCATATAAGTACATGTTTGAAACTAAGGTTGGAATAGCATTTAAAATCATTACCACTCCAATAATAATCAATGCCACTTGAAGTGCTTGTATCATTGGTAATGAAAATGTAGCCATTTCATCTTCTTCATCTAACATTGATTTAGATATTTTATCGGCAATAATCCATAAGATGATACCTGTAAGAATATATATACCTATAGGCAATAAAACACTTGCATACTCCATAGGTGTATTAAAACTCTCACCATTTCCCATTATACCTATGTAGTATAAAATAGATGGTAAATTGCTTATTCCTTTTACCATGTAAAATAGCGCCATCATTCTAATCGCAACTTTTGTTAATATTTTCATAAATTTCTCCCTAATTTATTTTTTTATCTAAAAAAGTAAGTTTACTTTTGTAGCTATTCTCTTTCCGAAAACAAAAAACTGTTCTTCATTCTCTTCCATAGAGTCTTGTAGTGTAATAGCTCCTAAATGAGTATATGGTTGACCAAGAGCTGATCCACCGGAATAAACTAACATTCCTTTTACCATTAAATGATTAATAATTGTTAAAAGAGCTACTTCCGCTCCACCTTGAACATATCTAGCTGTAGCAAATACTGAACCAATTTTCCCTTCTAATTTAAAAGAACCTGATTCATCTAACCATTTTTTAATTTGCCATGTTGTATTTGCCAAGTATGTTGGTGTTCCAAAAACCACAGCTTTTGAATCATTTACAAATGCTTTATCAACATTTTCTATTGGAAACATACGAACTTCTATATTTTCTTCTGTTTCCATACCCTTTTTTATAACCTCTGCCATTTTAGCTGTATTTCCTGTTTTACTAAAATATATAATTGAAATCTTCATCTTTATGCCTCCTGATACTTTCTTTATATATAATCTCACAGACTATGAATTGTTTCAATCATAGTGATAAATTTTTCTATAGAAACATGTTGATTTATATCATGACTTGAAGAAATAATATATCCACCATTAATATTTAATCTGTTTATATGTTCAATTACACTTTGTTTTACTTGTTCTTTTATACCTTTAATAAGTACCTCTTCTACACCAATATTACCGTGAAGTGAAATATATTCACCAAACTGTTTATTTATGTATTCAAGTAATTCAAATGCATCTTCTTTGCTATATTCATCATAGAACTTATCTAAAAGATGCAAAGCTGCTGCTTCATAATTTTTATACTTAACTTGTTGAATAAAAGTTAGAATTACACCTCTTGCTTAGTATCTGTACTTGTACAAGAAGTTAGTAGCACTGATAAAAAATTACTAATGTAACTATTAATATTGTTTTCTTACCCATTTATACCTCTCTTTTTACACTAACAATATATTCAGGTTTTGTTTTATAGGCTGTATAATTAATTTTACCAGAGTAATTTAAATATGCTTGATACCTGTCTTTAATGACCTGCCTGTCAATTAAATCCTTTGCATCTTCTTTTCTAACCCATCGACTATCAGATGTTTCATCAGACACTCCTAATTTACCACCTTCATATTTACATATATAATCGAACATAACTTTAGAAGGTATAGTTGTTATTCCATCTTTATATAAATAAGAACCAGTATTTGAATAAATTCCTATTAACTGACAAACAGATGCATCTATATTGCTTTCTTCTTTTATTTCTCTAATTACTCCTTCGTCAAGCGTTTCCCCTATTTCGATTTGGCCTCCAGGAAATACCCATCCATTATTGTATGTTTTCACTAACAATACATTTCCTTTTCCATCTTCTACAATACCACCAGCGGCAACAATATGTGTAGGCATAGGCATGCTCTTTCTCCAATCTATATTAATATATGAATCCCTAATATAACTATTACTAATTTGCTATTTTTCCCAAAAGAAGTCAATCCAGATTACTTTTTTTATGTTCTAAAAACCATTCATATAGCTTTGGATTATTATATGTTAAATCCCAGCTATTATGTTCTACTCCAGGGTAAATAGTGAAAGTTATGTTTTTGTTAATGGGTTTTAGAAAATCAATTGTTTGTTGGCCAACTGCCAAAGGAACTACTTTATCTTCTTCCCCATGAAATGCCCATATTGGCATATTCTTTATAAATATTATTTCACCAAGCATAGAGGCAGCACCACAAATTGGAGCAATGGCTGCAAAGGTTTTTGGAAACTTAATAGCTAAATCCCAAGTACCATATCCACCCATACTCATTCCAGTTAAATAGATGCGTTTTGTATCTATTGGATATTGTTCTTTAATATCAGTTATTAATTCATTAAGATTATCTAATTGCATGCTCCAATAAGTTTTTCTAGGGCATTGAGGTGATATTATTATAAATGGAAAATCATGACCTTGTTCAATTAGTTTAGGTAATCCATATTTCTTTATTCTATCTAAGTTTTTCCCTCTTTCTCCCATACCATGTAGAAAAATAATTAGTGGCCATTTTTCTTGTGTTTCATAGTTTTTTGGTAAGTAAAGCAAATACTTAAAAGATACTGTTTTTGTTACTTGTTTTTCAAAAGTCTTCTCTAACTGATTGTTGCTCATTATTTTGTCTCCTTTAGTTGTATGTCATCTAAGTTGCCATAGATTGTTTTAATTTTTCTTTCTTTATGTGAATAAGTTCCCCATCCTTTTTCACATATAAAGAAGGTAGTAAATTCTTCATTTTTTACATTAGGTGAAAAGCTTATTTCATTTTCTATAAGATTAAACTTATAACCACTTGCTGCTATAAGCAATCCAAAACTTGCTAAACTTCTAGCATAATGATTACCACACTCAACTTCATTCCAAGGGTTCCTATTAATACCATCATGGCGTTTTCTAATAGCTTTAATAATTGTGTAAGCTTGCTCAACAAATCCTTCATAGAGCAAATGAGTAGCCACTTGATATTCAATCCCTGCCCACACTTCATTGGCATATGGAAATTCTAAAACAGGTTTATCACCCTTAGGCCATGAACAAACTAATAATCCTCCATCATCATTTAGTGCGTATGAACGTTGAGCGTTTATGTGGTTATGTAGTGTCTTTTTAAAATTATTCATATAAACTGAATAAATCGCTTTTTTTGTGTGTTGCTTATCTAAAACATATCCTAACCCACTAATGTGTGCTAGTGTTTGTCCAAAGAGTTGATCTGATAAACAACCTGTCCCATATTGATGTCTTATTGAATTTACATTTTCAATATTTTGTTGATAATATTCTCCATTAAATAATATTTCATCGGCTTTTTTACTACCTTTTTCGTAAATGATTGTAAACTTATCTATATGTTTTTTATCATCCATAATCTTAGCCATTTTAAGTGATGCTTTAATTGCTCCAAAAAACATGGAGTTAGCTAGAGAATTAGGTCCGTAGAATTCAATGTCATAAGTATTATGTTGTTGTGAATCGAGAACATAATCATTATCACTATCCCAATAAGATAGTGCAAAGTTTAATGAGGCTTTTACCTTATCCCATACTTTATTTAATAGTTTAATATCACCTGAAAGTAAAATATCACGATACAATTGAATAATAGTTCCCATTTGTCCATCAACAGCAGGGTGGTACTGCCATCTGCTCATTCCTAGTTTTTGTAATGAACGAAATGCCATATTACCAGATTCATCTGTTTCACTTAAAAACTCAACCTCTCTCATGGAACGTTCTAGTTTAGGAAATAAAAAGGCTAAACTTTGTTCATAATTCCATACATGAGTACATGAACCAAAACAACAGCCTTCTTGTTCGTGACATCCCTCATATGCCATGAAAGTTCCATCATCAATTACAAAACAAGTAGTACTTCTTAATATAGTTAGATTATATGCAATACTATCAAGAACATCCTGTGGTAGTGTTGTTTGATAAAGAGCTTTTTCAAATTGAGCTGTTGTGTTAATTAAGTAATCACTTTTATTATGAAAATATGTACTTACATGAACAGAATTATCTAAAAATGTAGCATAGAAGTTTTTTATAACACCACCTTGTTCTCCATGTGTAAATTGATTATGACTACTATCCCATGATAAATAACGATTAGGAAAATACCATGAGTAATAAAACGTAAAGGTTTCTTTATTATTTGGTTTAATTGTTTTATGAATACACAAACTAGCAGTTTCTAAAGGTGTTTTATGAGGTGATTTTAAGTCATCATGATAAATTGGTTCAATAGTTAATTTATCATGATTTTCTAAATCATGTAATAATTCAGTTAAACCATCATAGAATCCTTGGTTTAACCATTTTAATTTATATGACACATTGTCATCAGGTGTTAATATCGACATATCACCATAGTTAATATCACGTTTACTAATACCTACTGTTTGAAAGTTAATTCCTTGTAATCCGTTCTTTGATATATATCTATTAACTTTTTCATTATTATTACAATTTTCTTTCCAATCTAGTTGATCAATTCCCTCTCCTGTAACATTAGAAGTTGAAAAACAAATAGTTACATCAAGTTCTTTAGATGAAGTATTAGTCACTTCATATTGTAATTTTACTACAGGTAATCCTGAATTTTTTTCATCAAGTGGAATAAAAGGAGAAGTAGCAATAAGTTTAATTGAAACGGGTATTGTATCATCATAAAATATCACTTCACAAATTGATACTTTACCTTCTATTGTTGATTTTTGTAATCTAGGTAATCCCGCTCCTTGATGCCCATGATTTCCATCTAGTCCATGGGAATTTGAATAAGGTGGTTGATACTTTGCTTCTATCACTTTAATAATAGGCGATTTCCCTTTTTCTTTTATTCTAATTAAAGCAAAAGTAAAAGGAATCAAATTATTTTTACCAGGTTTATTAAACAATTCAAAAGAGTGAAACTGACCACGACTCCCTAAAGAGATATTTCCTGTTCCAATTCCTCCCAATAAAAATGAAGCCTGTGTATGAGTATTACTATATTTCATGAAATAACCTTTCTAATATACATAACGTAAATATTTACTTGCTAGTTGTTTTAAATGAGTGATTTTATTACTTGTTTGAAAAGGATGATTACTCATTTTATACATTGGTCTAAAACCTATTATATGTAATGGAATATTTTTATCAATTGAAGCAATCCATTTAGCTATTGCAATTATTTCTTCATCTGAATCATTTATTTGTGGAATAGCTAAAAAAGTAAGTTCTATATGTGTTTGTTCATATGCAATTTTTATTGCTTTTATTACAGGTGCTAAGTCACCTTTACATAATTTTTTATAAAATGAATCATTTATAGATTTTAAATCAATATTCATAGCTTGTATATTTGGCAATAGTTCTTTTAGTGGTTGTTCATTAATAAATCCATTAGTAACTAAAATAGTATCCTTTTCATGTTTTTTCGCTATCTCTTCTATATACTCATACCAAATAGTTGGCTCGTTATATGTAAATGCAATTCCAATGGAATCCGTTTGTCTATATGAGAGTTCAAGCAAAGTACTTACAGATACACCCTCTAGTTCAGGTAATTGTTTCGAAATATGATAGTTTTGACAAAAATCACAATGAAAATTACACCCAAAAGTACCAACAGATAATATTTGGCTACCAGGTTTATAATTATTAAGTGGTTTTTTTTCAATTGGATCTAAGCTGATTGATGATATCTGATTATATGTTTTTGTATAAAGGGTTCCATCAATATTCTCACGTACTTTACATATTCCAACATGACTCTCTTTAATAACACAATTATGAGGACAAAGCACACATGTTACTTCTTTATTTTTCCCATGTATATAAAACCTAGCTTCTCTCACTCGTGTCTCACAACCTTAAAACGCTGTAAAGTACATTTTTCATCTTCATTTATATTAGCTTTTCTTTTTGCTATGGCAATTTGTTCATCAACTGTATCAATTCCTTCAAGATTAGGAAGCAATAATCCGCTTTTAAAACCGCTTCTCACAATTACTCCATAATTTTTCACATCTAATTGATCTCTTGATTTTATTTTTTCAGCTTTAAATAAAATATCAACTGAAATAACTAAGTCATTTAATTCATCCTCACTAATAGCTGAGAACCGTGGATCTTTAGTAGATGCTGAAATCGCATTTTCAATGATTTCTTTTGCAATATTATCTTTAGTTGGATTAATGGTTCCAATACACCCTCTTAATTGACCTTGTTTTTTAATAGATACAAAAACTCCATTTCGCTTTGTCATCATCTTATCTGGCAGTCCTTTGGGAACATCTATTACATAACCTGTTTTTACATATTCATTAATAGTATTTCTAGCTAAAGTAATATACTCATCTTCATTTTCTAATAATTCATTAAAAGTATTATTCTTTTGTTTTAGATATTGCTTTTTAACACTATGTTTGCTTTTTTCATTTCTCTTTATAGATGCAGTAAGATAACCTACTCCAAATGGGCCTTCATAAGAATGAATAATTGATTGGCTTTCATATCCTTCTAATGCGCCTAAGAATAGTTCTAATGGTTTATGGGCACACTGACCCGCTTGATCTATTAATTTTTCATCCATAGTTAAAATATCAATATATGAATTATTTTTAATAGCTTTTACTATTTTATCGTCATAAACCACACCATTTGGATGATATCCAGATGGTGCTTGTTTTGTTAACTTATGGGATAAATCACCACTTACTACTAATACGTTTTTATCCCCTAAAATATTTGCAATAATTTGTCCCGCTTCATAAAGTTGTAAAGTAGTTAAAAAACCAATTGAAATATGTATTAATTCAAAGTCACTATATTCTTTTGTAATAAAATGTAACGGTACTAATACACCATGATCTAATGTTGTTTCTATTTTAAATTGTTTAGCCGTTTTTTCTGATAAGTCCAGACAAAGAAGTTGATTGTTCATTAATGTATCACACATTTCTTTTGCCATTTTCACATTGTTTTTAAAGGTATAAGAAATATTTGGTTTCCCAAATTTTTTGAAACTTCCTATTAATGTTTGTTCAATATTAATACATAATGCGTCAGCAAATACATTTCCATGAGGTGTAATAACCACAATAATTTTAGGTTGCAATTTTTTTATTTCTCTTGCAATCTCTTCCATCCCTTTAATAGTGGAACTGGCTTTTGTTTCTTCTCCATTACCAATCTCACTTATGATAATTGGTGGATGAGGAGTTATAAAAAGATTCATTTTCTCTTCCTTACCAGCTTTTGCTTATTATCTCAAATTCTTTACACATTTCTTTCACAGATTCTATTTTATGTCCCACTGCATCTGGATCACCATAAGTCATGGCAATAAATCCACCTCTTGGAGCATCTGCTAATTTCTCTACCATGGTATGTGCATAAGTTCTAATCTCTTTTAAATCATTTTTTGGCATAACGTCTTGTATATCTACAGGACACCAAAAACTAATTTTCCCTTTATACTTTCCTAGTTCATCAAGTCCCATATTTACTTGTTGATCAAGCTGTGCCACATCAAGTCCTATTTCAATTAAGTCAGGTAAAATATCTAATATATATCCACAACTATGCATAAAGACTTTTACCCCTAATTTATGAGCTAACTTGAACTCTTCTTCATAGAACGGTTTAAAGATTTCTCTCCAATGGTTAGGTGAAATCATTAGTGTGCTTTGTAATCCCCAATCATCACAGAACATAATTCCATCACTACCAGCTTTAGCAAACTTTTCTATTGCATATAAGTTCATATCTGTTAAAACCCTTAGAAGCTTTTTAATATCATCTGGATTTTCATATAAATCAACCCATAGATTTTCTAAACCTCTAAGAAAATGACTGCGCTCATATAGTGACATTATTGAAGATATTATGAATTTATCAGTGGTACTTTTATCAAAAGCATCAGTATTAACCCATCGTTTAGGGTCAGTGATATCTGGTTTTTCACTATTGTGGAATTCTTCCCAGTTTTTAATGGGAAAATCACTGACCTCTCCTAACTTACACACACCGATATTGTCCCAAACACAACCCCATTCATCAATACCTTTTGAGTATCGTTTGTCAGGATTAGGGCTCATGCCTAAATGAATTATGTCGTTAGTAAAAGGTTCTGGCAAGTTAAGAGGCATTCTTCTAGGATTTTTAAACTCTATTGCTCTTATGACAATTTCTCTTGAGTTCATTTTTATACCTTTGTAACTTTTTCTTCTTTTCCTGAGCGAAGTGATCTAACAGTAGTATCTAATAAATTCATGATTTCTAGAGTATCTTCAAAATCAACTGGGTTTTTCCCACCAGCAAAAAATGCTGCAACTTGGTCTAATTCACCTTTATATGCTGTAGCCATTTCAATTGAAAATGAATATCTCTCACTTGAATTTCTTAGTGAACCACCATATACCCATGCGCCTTCATTTAATTCAACTACGCCTCTTCTGTTATCATCATACTGAATAATGGCAACAACGCCTTGTTCATCTTGATGTGCACTTACAGAAGTAGCTCCTCTACCTAAAAGTTTTTGTAACATTTCAAAAGTATGAACACCGTACCATACTACTGATTCTCCAGATGGAGCAATTCCTAATGGTCCAAATGCATTAGCTTTATCAGGTACTTTTACAGCTTCTTTTGCATCACTTAATTCGCTCATGAAACGAAGTGATGAAGCTGAAAATACTTTTGAATTATATTTTTTCATCATATTATATATTTTAATTCCATTTTCCATATTGTCAGCTAATGGTTTATCTAAAAAGATTGGTAATCCTAAATTAGCACATTTTTCAAAATATTCAACATGTAAACTTGAATCATTAACTTCTAGCATAATAGCTTCAGCACCTTTAATCGCTTCATCAAAACTATCAGTAACTAAAATACCTAATTTTTCCATGTCTTTAGTTCTCTGCTTAATTCCTTCTTCATCTTGAAAAGATGTAACAAAAGCCATACATGAAATTGCATGTAATCCATCTACTTTCTGTTCAGCCTCACAAGCAGAATCTTGCATTCTTGATGCAAATTGCAAAGAATGACTTGTGTCTAATCCAATAATTGCTACTTTAATATCTTTCATATTTCCCCTCCGATTATGTTAATGTTTACTTAAGTAATATTGTACTATACTTTTTCACAAAAAACTTATGATTTTTTACATTAATTTTTACTTATATAGATTGTTTAGATTCTTCTTTGTTTTGTTGTATAATATAAATAATATTTAATTTAGAGGGGTAAAAGATAGTGTTACAATATATATTCTTAGCATTGATTCCTGTAGTTATATTACTCATTGGTTTATTAGTGGTTGATCATTATGATCGTGAACCTATGAAATTGTTATTAAAATTATTTATTTATGGGTTTTTAGTAGCTCTACCAATTATATTAATAGAAAAATTATTACAGCAATTTAACTTTTTCATAGGTGTTTTTGCTATTGCTTTTGAAGCATTTATTGTTGCTGGCTTAACAGAAGAATTTTTTAAACGTAAAGTAGTTCTAAAAGTTGCTTTTAAACATGTTGCATTTAATGAAAAACTTGATGGAATTATATATTGTGCTTTTGCTTCATTGGGATTCGCTGCAATTGAAAACATCTTATATCTTGTTTTTCAATCGCAATCAGTTACAAATATTGCTTTAATGCGTGGATTATTATCAGTACCTGCACATATGCTGTTTGCAATAACCATGGGATATTATCTCTCAATGGCTAAATTTGCTACCACACCTGCTTTGAAAAAATCTTACATGAGAAAATCATTGGTTCATCCAATCATTCTTCACGGACTATTTAATTTTATTTTAATGATTAATATTAGCTTTCTGTTTATCTTTATTCCATACGTTGTTATTTTATGGGTAATTAATATAAAAAAAATACGCGCTTTTTATCGTTTATCAAAACAAGCACATAAAAATTTACAATAAAAAAAGGTTTTCTATTATAGAAAACCTTTATTATTTGTTTTTATGATTTATTTAATCCAATTTGAAATAAATATTACTGTTTCATTATCGCAACATGTTTCAACAAAGTTTTCATCATCTGTATCATATAGTAATGTGGCAATTGTATGCCCTGATGCAAGTAAACCTTCCCAATAATGGGCACAGTCTTTTTTGTTGTATTTATTTTGTTTAATGAATTTTTTTAATCCTAAATATGAATCGCATGTAAATAGAACATTTTCAAAAAGTGCCTTGTAAATAGAAGCTGCTCTTTCCATTTTAATTGTTCCGTCAGCTAAATTTTTAATAGTGTTTTCATAATCTTTAACTGCAACGATATATTTTGTTTCTTTCTTTGCCATTGATAATTCCTCCATTCAAATGTGATATTACACATATAGTATTATATCACAATACCTATTAGTGTCTACTTAATATTATATAAAATTTCACGCTATTTTTTGGTTAATCTATACAGAAAACCTTATCCGCACTTAGAATATCCACAATAACGGCATGATACACATCCCCCTTCGTGTTCCATATCCTTACCACACTCAGGACAAACTCTTGTGAATTTGTCCACAACAACAGCCGCTTTAACTGTTGTTGATGGTTCTTTTTCTTCGTTTCCATTTGTCTCTATGTTCATTTTTCCAACCTTTTCAATCAGTCGGCCTATGGCATCTGGACAGGATAAAACCTTAAGTCCTTTTTGCCTAATAGTCGATGCACATCTTATTCCCTTAAGCTGTGAAACAATCTCTTTAGTTGATACACCAGAGCGTAGTGCAATAGACACTAATCTAGAAGTTGCTTCTGACTGTGATGGACAACCACCAGCTCGTCCTGTATTTGTAAATACTTCGCATATGTTTCCATCTTCATCTTTATTTACTGTTACATATAAGTTTCCACATCCAGTTTTAAATTTTTGTGTCAATCCAGTGGTTACATCAGGTCGTGGAGCTGCTACTCTTTCTAGAGTTTCCTTACCATTAACTTTACCGATATTTAAGACTTGATAATCTCTTGATCCATCACGGTATAAGGTAACACCCTTACACCCTAATGAATAAGCTTGTAAAAAAACATCTTTTACATCATCAATAGTAGCTTCTTTTTTTAGATTAACTGTTTTTGACACAGCATTATCTGTACTTTCTTGGAAAACTGCTTGCATTTTAATATGCCACTCGGGTTCAATATCATGTGCTGTTACAAAAACTTGTTTAATCTCTTCATCTAAATCATTTATATGGGCAAGGGTACCTTCATTGGCAATAGTTTTCATTAATTCATCAGAATATAATTGCTTTTCTTCCATTACTTTTTTAAATACTGAATTCACTTCAATTAACTCTTCATTATCCATAACATTTCTAATATATGAAATGGCAAAAACTGGCTCAATACCGCTTGATACTCCTGCAATAATACTCAGTGTTCCAGTTGGAGCAATCGTTGTTGTTGTAGCATTTCTAATTCTGATTTCTTGATCTTTAAAAACACTTTTATCATAATATGGAAATAAGCCTTTTACTTCAGCTAAATTTATAGAAGCTTTTTTTGATTCATTATTAATAAATCTCATAACTTTTCTACCAAGTTCAACTGCATCTTGTGAGTTGTATGGAATACCCATGGCATATAAAGCATCAGCCCATCCCATGACACCTAACCCTATTTTTCTTGTAGCTTTGGTCATTTTATCAATTAATTTATGTGGATATTTATTAACATCAATTACATTGTCTAGAAAATGAATTGCTGTAACTACTGTTTTTTTCAGTTTATCATAATTAAAATCACTATTATCTTCTTTTAACATAGTAAATAAATTAATAGAACCTAAATTACAAGACTCATAAGGTAGTAGTGGTTGTTCTCCACATGGGTTTGTACTTTCAATTTCACCAGCACCTGGTACAGTATTTTCTTTATTAATACGATCTAAAAATACAATTCCAGGTTCTCCATTATTCCAAGCATTACTAACAATCGTATTAAAAACCTTTTCGGCATTTAATCTTTTTATAACTTCTTTCGTGTGTGGATCAATGAGTTCATATTCTTCACCTTTTTCAACTGCTTGCATAAAAGCTTCAGTAACTCCTACACTAATATTAAAATTAGTTATTTCTAAATTGTCTTGTTTACAGGTAATAAATTGTAATATGTCTGGATGGTCAACTCGTAAAATACCCATGTTAGCCCCACGCCTTGTTCCACCTTGTTTTACAGCTTCAGTAGCAGCGTTATATACTTTCATAAAACTTATAGGTCCACTAGCAACTCCTCCTGTTGTTTTAACAGTAGCACCTGTTGATCTTATTTTTGAAAAACTAAAACCAGTTCCTCCACCACTTTTATGAATAAGTGCAGCATTTTTAATTGTTTCAAAAATTGATTCCATTGAATCTTCTATTGGTAACACAAAACAAGCTGATAATTGGCCAAGTGGTCTTCCCGCATTCATTAAAGTAGGTGAATTTGGTAAAAACTCCAGATTAGTCATTATTTGATAAAACTCTTCTTCAGAGGCTTTAATTTCATCTGATGACAGAACTCCCTCGTCTGCCATTGCAATGGCGTGGGCGACACGCTTAAATAAACCTTCAGTATTTTCTATTACTTCACCGTGTTCATCTCTAGCTAAATAGCGTCGTTTAAGTACTTTTATTGCATTTTCTTGTAATTTCATTGTTCCCTCCACGAACCACTAGATTTAGTGGTTTGTTCTTTTCGTTAGTACTATATATTGTAGCACTATGAAATTACATCGTCAATGAATAATAGATTAAATTTCTACCATTATTGGTATTTACTTGTAACAATCGAGTAGGAGGTTATTCATTAATTGAATAACCGACCTCTCACACGACCGTACGTACCGTTCGGTATACGGCGGTTCAACTTCATACTAAATATAGACCTTTTCGTAATATTTCGCAATCGATAC
>JAUUZV010000007.1 GCA_030592085.1 Clostridia bacterium
GAACTATATCACTGTTGTAAAATGATTGGAGAATGTATTGATAGAATTAGTTTTACCAGAACTTAAACATAAAAAAGAATATGAAGAAATGATGGGTGAATGGGAAACTTTTGATGGTAGATTGCATCCAGGTGCATTAAGAAGAACTAATGCTACTTATGAAAAATGGTTGAAGTGGATGGGTGATGATAGTGAAGAAGAGACTTGTCCTAAAGGTAGTCCTCCACAAACCATGTACTTTTTAATGAGTAATGATAGATTAGTGGGAGCTGCTACTATTAGACATCGTTATAATGAAAAAACCTTCATTGACGGTGGTTGTGTTGGTGGAGGAATAAGACCTTCTGAAAGAAATAAAGGATATGGAACCGTTTTATTAAAACTAGCATTAGAAAAGTGCAAACAATATTTTACAGAGAAAGCTTTAATTACTTGCGATGAAGATAATATAGGTTCTATAAAAACTATACTAAATAATGGTGGACTATTTGAAGGTGTCTTTGAAAAAGATAATGGGAAAAGAATTAGTAGATATTGGATAAAATTAAAGTAGACATTCGTGCGACATATAACAATATGTTCCTAAACGATTATGGGGTGAGTCATGGAACTTATTACTGAAGCAAACACCTTTGACTGGGTGCTAAAACAATAGGAACTTGGACCAGTTCAAGGTGAGTAGCAACAAATGAACATAAATGAAATAATCATCTTAAATAGGAGTAACAATGATAAGTTTAAGTAGCGAAACAATTGAACCTATGCTAAATATTATGGATAAGCATAATTCTGGTGAAGATATAAAATCAAAGCTTTCAGAATTGCTTGATTATGAAGATTACCGTATTGAACTAGAGAGATATAAAAATCACCCAACTGGTGATAGGTTTACAAAAGATGAGTTTATTGAGTTCTTTCTAAATATAAGGAATGTTAACCAAAAATCAGTTTTTTCTAAATATTTAAGACTAAGAAGAACTGACCTAATATATATCATGGATAATCTAGATTACTACCGAAATTTGTATACTAAAATAAAGAAATTTAGTAATGAGGATGTTGGTAAAGCTTTAAAAATCACACATAATGGATTACCTGATAATATTAGGATTAGTGAAATGAAACTGATATTTTCTATTGGCTTAGGGATGTCAAGTGGTTGGATATATAAGGGTTACTCACAATATGATCTTAAGAATGTATTAGATACGAATAATGATATGAATCTTTATAATACTATTGCTCATGAATGTCATCATATGGGTTTAAGTATTCTAATAAAAGATATTGATTTTAGTGAATTGTCTAAGAATCTTGATGCATATTTAATATTTTTACTTTCTGGAGAAGGTTTAGCTATAAAATTCTGTAATAATTATGAAGGAAAGTTAACATCAAGACTTTATACGAATGAAATTAGTGATTGTGTTAAGAAATCTTTAGATTATTATTTGAAAAATTTTGATACAATTTACTTATCATTAATAGATGATATAAAGAAAATAAGGAATAAGGAATATTCAAATTTGGCGGAAGTACGCAAACTTTTTCATAGTCACTACTTCTATACCGATGTAGAGAAAAATGGAGAAGTAATAGAAAACTATCTACTTCAACCAATAACATATTTTCTTGGTGCAGATTTATGGGGATTAATCTTTGATATTTATGGTAAAGAAATAATGTTTGAATGTTTAAAGAACCCAACACAATTTTTTACTTTCTATAATTTAGCTTTAATAAAAATTGGTAAGGAAGAATTGCAGATATAGTGTATTTGAAGCATTTAGTGATTTTAACACTTAACAATATGTTCCTAAAAGAGTAATTGGTAGATTAAGGAACTTACATCTGAAGCAACACTTTTCACTGGGTGCTAAAGCAAAAATAATATAAATCCGTTTAGGGTGAGTAGGAACAAAGTACGTTATATGAAATACACGAAAATAATAACATGTTTAAAATATCAGTTAAAGAATCATACTTAGGTTAAAGTGACTGACTATTTTAATCCAAAAAAACAATAAAGAATTACTGGTAATTAATTTTATAATTGGAGATAATAATCAATGAACACAATAGTAAATGCATCACCAAAGGACACAAAATTATTAGCTAGTCTAGAAATCAGATCTGAATCTTATTGGGGTTATGATTCCGATTTTATGGATAGATTCAAAAAAATATACTTAATTACAGAAGAATTTATATTAAATAATCCAACTTATATTCTAAAGGATGATGAGAAAATAATCGGTTTTTATGGATTATTGCTATATGATGAGGTCTCGTTAGAATATCTATTTATAGAACCTATGTATATTGGAAAAGGATATGGCAAAATGTTATGGAATCATGCTCTTGAAGAATGCAAAAAACTGGGTATTAAAGAATTTACAATTATAACTAGTCCAGATGCAAGAGGATTCTATTTAAGATTAGGAGCAACTATTTGTAATCAAGTAGACTCATTAATATCAAAGGGAAATAAAACACCTAAACTTATTTATAGATTATAAAATAAGAATAATATTATTTTGGTGCAACTATATACTTTTTTATAAATACCTATAATGTATAGCAAAATAACCTTGAATTTTCAACAAGGATTGTGTGTACATCACATAACACAGGGCTTACAGTTATACTCCTATCATCGTTTCACCCAAATTGATTCACCAAGCCAGGTCTAGCTAAGGTTTATCAACTCTGTAAATTCATAAAACGTTAGGTGAAACTGAACACTATTATTGAGATAAAATATATATTTGAGGAGAGATAACATGAGATTTACAACTAGAGGAATACTAATTCATAAAAGTTCAGGTAATATATTGTTTATTAAATATCTGGATAAAATCTCAAAGTCTACTGCTGAGTTTTCAGATGGCTTTTGGGTAATGCCTGGCGGGGGAGTAGAACCTAGTGAAAGATTTGAAGAAGCATTAAAAAGAGAAATTTTTGAAGAGACAGGTATAAAGAATATTAAAATCAAAAATTGTATTTTAAGTCGAATAGCATATGCAGAATTAAGCAACAATAAGCAAAATATTTATTATGAAAGATACTATTTAGTTGAAACAGATGAAGTTGAAATTAGTATCAAAAATATAACCGACGAAGAAACTAAAGTTATTAAAGAATATAAATGGTGGTCTATAAATGAACTTAAAAAAACTAAAGAAATTATATTTCCTTTAGAATTAAAAAATTATATTGATAAGGTTATAACAAATCTAAATTATACAATAGATATAACTGATTCAAATGACATTTTGAAGCATGA
This sequence comes from Clostridia bacterium, assembly GCA_030592085.1. GTDB lineage: Bacteria > Bacillota > Clostridia > DUPQ01 > DUPQ01 > JAFGUQ01. The sequence continues at coordinate 3,287 of JAUUZV010000007.1, forward strand.
GAAATAATTAGTTATTATCACGAAAATAATTGGAAAATTACATTGTTCAGCATTGCTTATCACTATATTGGAGACGCTATTCTCATTAACTAAGAAAGCTTGCATTAGTGGTTTGGATGAAGTATCACTGATATGATTAGAACATGTAAGCTCATTGCATCGCTAATACGAAATCACTAGGTGGAATAGTTTTAATTCCTCTACTTAAATAACAGGAGAAATAAATTGAATATAATAAAAAAAATGCAAAAGACAATTGAATTAGCTAAATATGCTTTAAAAAATAATGAATTACCTATAGCCGCAATTATATACTTAGATGATAAAATAATTGCTCAGAGTTACACTTCAGAGAAGAAGGATAGTAGATATTTAATTCATGCTGAACTAAAAGCTTTAATTGAAGCAGATAAGCTTGGATATAATATTAGAGACAGAAAAAGAATGCAATTATTTACCACATTAGAACCATGTATGATGTGTATAGGAGCTTCAATGACATTTTTTATTGGAGAAATTTATTATGGATTAGATTCAGAGAGCGATGGTGCAGTTGAATTAGCTAAGAAGTGGAATCCTGAAAGTGATAACTTTCCATTTTACAGAGTTCCAAAAATTCAAGGCGGAATCTTAAAAGAAGAAATTACAAAATTGTTTTGTAATTATTTAAATGAAGTTGATGGACCTATGAAAAATTGGGTGAATTCTTTAATAATAAAGTGATATTTTAAGTATCTACTAAATTGTATTATTAACCACTTCACCTAACAATATGTTCCAAAGTGAGTAATAGGTAGAGCAAGGAATTTGTAGCTGAAGCAACAACCTTTCACTTGGTGTTAAAGAAATAGGGACTTGGACCAGTTCAAGGTGAGCAGGAGCAAATAAACGTTATATGAAACACGAACTATATCACTGTTGTAAAATGATTGGAGAATGTATTGATAGAATTAGTTTTACCAGAACTTAAACATAAAATAAAATATGAAGAAATGATGGATGAATGGGAGGTTTTTGATGGCAGATTACATCCAGGTGCATTAAGAAGAACTAATGCTACTTATGAAAAGTGGTTGAAGTGGATGAGTGATGATAGTAAAGAAGAGACTTGTCCTAAAGGTAGCCCTCCACAAACCATGTATTTTTTAATGAATAATGATAAATTAGTGGGAGCTACTACTATTAGACATCGTTATAATGAAAAAACCTTCATTGATGGTGGTTGTATTGGTGGAGGAATAAGACCTTCTGAAAGAAATAAGGGATATGGAACCATTCTATTAAAACTAGCATTAGAAAAGTGCAAACAATATTTTACAGAGAAAGCTTTAATTACTTGCGATGAAGATAATATAGGTTCTACTAAAACTATAATAAATAATGGTGGAATATTTGAAGGTGTCTTTGAAAAAGATAATGGAAAAAGAATTAGTAGATATTGGATGAAATTTAAGTAGACGTTCGTGCAACATATAACAATATGTTTCTAAACGAGTAACAGGTAGGTCAAAGAACTTGTAGCTGAAGCAAACACCTTTCACTGGGTGATGAAGCAAAAACAATATGAGCCAGTTTAAGGTGAGTAGGAACAAATGAACGTTAGGCAAAATCTTATAACAGATTTTGAAATTAGTATTACAACTTAAAACAATAAAAATCAAAGGAGATAATTTGACTGAAGAGAAAATATTACTACAACTTAAATATTTTGCAAAAGAGAATGGATTTGTAAATATTGATCCAATAATATTGAATAAATCTGCAAATTTTGTCATCCATCTAAACCCATATGACATAGTTGCACGAATTGCACTGTATGATTCTAATACATCTCATACCAAGGATGTCATGAAAAAAGAGATAGAAATAGCAAATTACTTGGAAGAAAAGGGAGTTGCTGTTGTATCTCCTAATAACCAAGTAAATGTTGGACCATTTGACTTAGGTGGACACTGGATGACATTGTGGAAATATGAGAGAGAAGAAGAAAGAGATAAATTAACTTCAGTAGAAGCAATTCATTATGTTGGAAAACTAATAAATGCAATGAGAATGTATGATGGTAAATTACCTATATTAGGTGTATGGAAAAGAGTACGTGAATCTGCAAAAAATCTAAGTAAAAGTGAAAATTCACAGATACAAAGATTAGTTGAAAATTATAATATCCTTAACGAAGAAGTAAGTAATATTGATGTTGAATCTTTAGTCCCTTCACATGGTGATGCGCATATAAAAAACTTGTATCCAGCACAAACAGATTGGTTGTGGATGGATTTTGAAGATGCATCACTTATGCCAGAATATTGGGATTGGGCTTCGTTTCTTGCAAACATTACCTTATTTGATGGATTAAATATTCCTATTGTGCAACAGGTTATTGAAAATAAAGAAATTGTTAAAAACAAAAATAAATTCTTTACTATATTGAAAGCACGTATATTGATGTCAATTATAGGAAACCTTGACTTAGCACTTCAAGGATTAGGAGATCTTGAATATGCTAAACTACAACTTGAAAAGTATGAGAAATTTTTAAAAGAAATCGATGAATATAACAGACTGTAAATTTTACAGGACTACCGTCTAACACCGCGTCTTCACAAGGGTCCACAGATTTGATAGTATAAGTGTAGCTTCAAATAGATACAGATTTAACGTATTGTAAACCACATCGTCTAATTAACTTTGTTGAAAAATTAAATGTTGAATTTGAAATAATGTTTGAGTAAAGTTAAATTAGATACAAGCCGACGTCGCAGATGCCAAACCGTTAGGTGAAATATATTTATGTTTATGGTGAAGGGAGTCCCATGAAGAATCTAATAGTTATACAGCATTGCCAATCTGAGCATCATATTAACGGACTTACTGGTGGTTGGACTGATACATCATTAACTAAGCTTGGAATTGAGCAAGCTAATCGAGTTGGTAATGCATTAAAGGATATGCTTGAAGGAGACTATGTTTTGTATTCTTCTGATTTACTTAGAGCTAAGGAAACTGCCGATATTGTCTCGGAAATTTTAGGTATTGGAATCAGTTTAGAACCGGGTTTGAGAGAACGTAATTATGGTATTGCTAAAGATAGAACAAGTAAGTGGTTGAAAGAAAGAATTAGTCCATTACCTAAGGTGGGAAGGATAGACCATAGACCTATTGAAGGTGCAGAAACTTACAGAGAATTCTATATTAGAGTTGAAGATGCTATGGAAAGGATTAGTGATTCCGGTTCTGAGAACGTTATAGTTGTATCACATGGTGGGGCTAAGAATCATATCATTGTTTGGTGGTTAGGATTACCAGTTGAAGCTCTCGAGATAGCCTCATTTGGAGGTTGTCCAGGTGCTATAACGATTATGAATATGTTTAAAGATTTTCATAATCTAGATATATTAGGGTATAAGAGACACCTAGAAGGTTGATATGCTAAGATGCAGATGAAGGTTACAGGAAGTTAGGCGATATATTAGGTTGTTTAATAATTGGCTCAAGTCTATCTATGAATTTAGTTTTCGAAAGGGAAAAGAGGAATGAAAATTTATATTGTAGGGTCAGTTGCAAGTGGAAAGACGACTCTTGCAAAACGATTATCTAATAAACTAGGTATAACATGCACTCACCTTGATGGTATTATTCATATAAAGGATGAATCAGATAAAGTGTGGGGGAATGTTAGGGGATCAGATGATGAGGTTGCTAGATTATTTGAAGATACTATTAAGGAATTAAATTGGATAGTCGAAGATGCTGGAAGAAAGTGTTTTACAACTGCTTTAGAGAAAGCGGATTATATTATATATTTAAAGCCGAGTGTAGTAGTAAGAAAGATTAGAATAATTAAAAGGTATATTAGGCAGAAGGTGGGCATTGAAGAATGCTTATATACACCTAATGTAAAGATGTTGAGATTTTTATTTAAGGCATTGAAGAATTATGAGCTAGGACAAGATGATTTAGATGAGCGAATGCAACTATACTCAGATAAATTAATAGAAGTAAAAACAAATAATGAAATAAAACAAATTTGCACTTTAAATAACAAATGTTTTCATTAGTGAGTAGTGGATATGACATAGAAATTGAAACTGAAGCTAATACCTTTCACTATGTGTTAAAGCAATTGAAAATAGACCAGTTCAAGGTAAGTGAGAAAAAATTAATTTTAATAGAAATAAGTAGTTTTACTTGGAGAAGATACATAATGGATAAATTTTTAATAATTGATGGGCATAATTTGTTGTTTAGAATGTTTTATGGTATTCCTAATCCTATCAGAAATTCAGATGGTAAAGATATTAGAGGAGTAATTGGATTTATAGGTGGTATGTTAAAGGTTCTTAATCTATATCAGTTTGATAACATGATTATTGTATTTGACAGCGAGACGAGTACTGTTAAACGAACTGAACTTGATGAAAATTATAAAAATAACCGTATTGACTATAGTAAAGTTGTTGAAGAAGAAAATCCATTCTCACAATTAGATTATATATATAAGGTGTTAGAGTATTTGAATATAAAACATATTGAAGTAGATGGATATGAAGCTGATGATTACATAGCTTCCCTATGTCGACTGTATTCTAGTTATGAGATTGTAATATTATCTACAGATCGTGATTTTTTACAATTAGTTAGTGAAAATATTACTTTATATAGTCCTCGAGGAAAGATGAGCATAGAGTTTACACCTACTATAGTATTTGAAAAATTTAATATTAATCCTTGTCAAATGATTGATTATAAGATTTTGGTAGGGGATATGAGCGACAATATTAAAGGCGTAAAATCTATTGGTCCTAAGACTGCGGTTAAGATATTAAGTAAAGGAACGCTAGAAGAGATAATGTCAGGAGCAGTCAGCATTGAAGAGAAATTATATAGTAAATTAATTAAGAATAAAGAATTGATTAATAGGAATAGACAGCTAATTGCAATGAAAGATAATATTGATATAAATACTGACTATAATAGTATGGCCATAATTTTTGAAAGAGAAAGAAAGACTATGGAGATTCTTAATTTGTGTGGTATAAGCTAAAATAAAAATATTATTAATGAATTGCTTTGGCTAACAATATATTTCTAAATAAATCATAAGTAATTCAAGGTGTGTAGGAACAAAGAACATTATACAGAATAAAATAACATATAAAGAATCTATTAACAAAGGAGTAAATTTGAATTATAAAGTACCATTAATTAAGAATAAAGAACACAAAAAAGTTTTTACAAGTATTATTGAAAAACTAATTACTAGCAAAAAGATTATAGGTGTTTTATTGGTTGGTTCCGTAGCTAGAGGGGAAGCAAAACCTGAATCAGATTTAGATATAATAGCTTTTGTTGATAATAATTCTAAATTTAAATTTGAAGCAAAAATTATAAATGGTATTTTAGTTGAAGTGAAGTATTTGACTATTGAAGAGGCAAAATCAAAAATCAAAGCTAACTCTATGGAAATTTATAATTATATAGATAGTATTGTAGTTTTTGATAAACTTAAGAGGTTGAATGAAATTATTAATTTTGCTATAGAAGTTTATGAGAATTATGTCCTTAGTGAGTCCAAAAAAAATGAAATTTTACATTGGCTAAAAAGTTCTAAAATAAAAATAGAAATTGCAGTAAAGTATAACAATAATTTAAAAGCGGCATATATAGCAGGAGTTACATCTTGGGAGATAATTGAAGGAGTTTGGGCTGTAGCGAATAAACCAACTCCTCCTAATAGCTTAGTCTGGAATTATCTTAATCAGTTGAAAAATATTGATTCTAGTGTAAAAGAAAATTTAGAGAAACTCTTTACTGGAGAGTTAAAAGAAAGAGTAGAGGTTGCGATTTTTTTAATTGATTGGATTTCTACAAATTTAAGAGCATAAAACAAGAAAATAATATTGGTTATCACATCTTATAACAATATGTTCCTATACTATTAACAAGTAAAGTATAAAAGCTTATAAATGAAGGTAACACCTTTCGTTGAGAATATAGGAAGAAATGAATGGATGTATTTGTCAACTGAAAAACGGTCCACTTAGTCAGGTGCAAAGGTAGCGCCATCCTTGGTGTGGATTAGTAGAGTATAGCTTCGAAGATTTCTTTTTTTACATTATTAATGTTTTTAAATAAGAATTATTACAAGGAGAATAGCTATGAGGCATATTAGATATGCAAAAACCGAAGATACAGAATCTATAGTTAATTTGTATCAAACACTTATTGGTACACCAGGTTGCGCATGGAGTATGGAATATCCTACTATCGAAGAGGTGCAAAATGATATTAACAATAGTTCTTTATATTGTATGTGTGATGATAATGATAATATAATTGCAGTAGCTGCTACAGGATATGATAGTGAACTAGAGCATCTTTCGTGGGATTCTATGATGAAAAACCCTTGTGTATTAGCTAGAGTTGGTGTTAAACAATCAATGCAGAATCAAGGGTTAGGATATGTAATTGTCGAATATGTAATAAAAGATGCAAAAAAGCAGGGATTTGATGGAATTCGAATGCTTGTAAGCAAGGCAAATCCTTCAGCATTGGCTTTATATGAGAAATTAGAGTTTCAACGCTGTGGTGAAACTAAAATGTATAATATTGATTGGTTTTGCTATGAAATGATATTTTGATAATATCTAGAAAGTAGTGTGAAATTTAAAGCATGTGCAGTGTTGAACTTGCAAAGATTTACATAGGGTACCACGTTCATGTAGCTCTGATTTTCGAAGGTACCCGGTCTTCACATATCAAACCTATTTACGTAAAAGGAACAGTATGAAGAAGGTTCTTAGGAGTAGGAGCATGGAATTATTCTGCTCGTATCGCTTCATCAGGTGCAAGCACCGCTAATGGGGCGATTACTTAAGGAGTTGATTCAACGACAACCACAAGGTAGACATTATGACACCTGTCGTTTAGTCTAAGGAGGAAACAAACTGTCCATCTGTGGCAGGATAAAAGGAGGTATATTTATGTTAATGTATGATAAGTCTTTTTGTGTTAATGGTTTTAAAATTAATATTGTGAAAAAACTAGCATTTACTGCAACAGGTTTTACCAGATTGGTCAAGTTAGAAGGTGGCTCTATAAATGCTTTTTTGAAAGAACTTGAAACAACCGGTAGGATGAAACAACTTTCAAAAACATTGAATAGTCCGCAGCAAATATGGGTGTGTCTTTCGGACAATGAAAAGCTTCCTGCTGAGCATGTCCGTTGTACAGTATGTGTCTTTCAGACAGAAAAACATGATTTTTCAACAATACCAGAAAATGAGCTATTCTCATTGTATGTACCAGAGACAGATTGGGCAGATTTTGAGGTAGGTTCAGAACAAGACCCGACAGAAATGCACAGTCATGATGTGTATAAGATGGTTGGGGAAATTGGCTGTCAATGGAATAAAAAAGTTAGGTTGCATTTTGATAATGAATATGAGTGGGAAACAGAGAGGAACATGCATTTTCTCTTACCTGTTGTAGTATCGTAGAATAGGTTGTTGGATATGAAATAGATGACCAGAACAAATGGAAAAATAATCTGGTAAAGAAGTATTTAGTACGGTAGTATCTGTAACACCTATATGAGAGAAGGCAGGTGCATCGCATATCAATGCATTGCCAGCTTCGCTACGTTGCGACCCAAACCTTTTCGATGGGAGATAAACTCCACCGAGGAAGAAGGGCTTTGGAGACCAGCGAAAAAGCTTCGGAAATACGGAATGTTATGCACAATGTGAATTAATATTAGAATATTAAATATGATTTTTAATAAAGGACAATGCAATGAAGAACCCATGGAAAAACATTAAACTAAAAACATATGAGAAGCATATGTCAGTAAAATATGTGTATCAGCTACAAATATTAAATGAAATAACAAAAGAACAGTTAAACAAGTATTATAGCTCAATTATTGCAATACTTGGTGTATCAGGTGGGAATGGTCTTGAATTTATAAAACCGTTAGAAACTAGCAAGGTATATGGTATTGATATAAATTCTCAATATCTAAATAATTGTAAAAAAAGATTTCCTCAATTAGATAATCTGTTAGAATTAATTTGTTGTGATATTAGCGAAAAAGATTATTTGTTACCGGCAACAGATCTACTTATATGCAATTTGATAATTGAGTATTTAGGAGAAGATGTTTTTATAAACCTTATTAAGAATAATACTAAAAATGTGAAAATAATATCATGTGTCATACAAAAAAGTAATAAAAATAGTTTTGTAAGTAATTCAAAACAAGCTTCAGAGCTTAATTCTTTACTTACAATTTATAAAAATATTGAAGAAAAGAAACTTTGTAAGAAAATGGAAAAAATAAATTTTTCTTTGTTATATAAGCAAAGTTATCTTTTGCCAAATGGTAAAGAATTTATTAGATTAGATTTTCAAAACATGAATTGAAAGAATAAATTTAAGTAATATTATACAACACATAACAATATGTTTCTAAAAGGATCACGAGTGATTCAAGGAACTTGTAGCTGATGCAAACACCTTTTATTGGGTGATAAAGAAAAAATGATATGAACCAGTAGGAACAAAGCACGTTAAAAGCACGTTATATGAAATATAAAAAAAAGAAACACGCCGTCCATGGCGAAGTAAAATGGTTTATCAGAAATATTATTGATTTACAGGAGGAGAAGTATATGCCACATGCAATAATTAAGCTATGGCCAGGAAGAACAGAAGAACAAAAGAAGTTACTAACTGAACGAATTACTAAAGCTATTATAGAAACAGTAGATAGTGAAGAAAAAAGTGTTTCTATCTCTATAGTAGAAGTGGGAAAAAGCGAATGGGGGAAAGAGGTTTATAAAAAGGATATTATTAATTGTAAAGATACTTTATACAAGTCACCAGGTTATCATATGGATGTAGAGGAGATTGATAATAATAAGGCTAAGTTTCAAAACTTATGTCCCGTTTTTATTTCAGAAGATATTAAAAGTACTGTCAAGTTTTATGTTGAAGAACTTGGATTTATGTATGCAAATCATTATGATAAGATTGAGAATTTCGCTACTGTATATAGAGACTCAATTGAATTTGTTATTGTGCAATCTAGATATGGTAAAATAGAATCAAACACAAAAAGATATGGAGTAGGATATGATGCATATATTGATCCAGATTCAGTAGCTGATGTTGACTTAATCTATCAAGAATATCGAACTAAGAATATAAATATTCTTTCAGAACCACATAAAACAGATTATGGAACTTATGAATTTGTTATTGAAGATATTGATGGTAGATTAATAGGGATAGGTCTCATATATGATAACAAAACATATTTTAAAGATTCGAACTACATTAATGGTAAAACATAAAGATTTAAATGGAGATGAACAATGGATAAACTAAATGTCAAAAGATCAAGTAGGCTATTAGTTATGCTTTATAATGAATGGAGAAAGCATGAAAATATTGAGAGACCTTTAAAAATTGAGTGGAATGTTATGCATATGTTCTCAAGCTCTCAATTAGCCAAATTATATGCTCTTAAGTATGAAATAGATTTTGAATTGTGTTCTATTATCGCAATTTTGCATGATATTGCAGTGGTAGAAGGAAAGTTTAAGAGTGATCATGATAGTTTAGCCCAAAAATATGTTTTAGGTGCAATTAATAGATATAATAATGAATATAGAAAAAAATTAGATCCTATTACAGATGAAGAGATAGAAATAATATTATCTGCAATATCAGTTCACAGTGATAAAGAAATTTTTAGCAATAATAGATATGTTGAGATGCTAAAAAATGTTGATAGTGTAGATAGATATTTATATGGGATAAAAACTGAAGAAGCATATAGTACTAGGACTGAGAGTTTTCTTAAGGACTTAAACATACTATAAAAATTTGAACTACATATAATAATATGTTTCTAAGAGAACTATAAGTGAGTTGAAGAACTTACAATTGAAGGGAACTAGGTGCTAAAGTAAAAATAACAAGGGCCTAGCTCAAAACATACTTGAACAAAGAACGTTATCTGAAAGATAAGTTTGTATATGTACTACTGAGTGTAAGAAAGGGTTTTTAGAATATGGAATTAAATTACCCAACAAGTTTACATAAAAATTATATTATTGATGTGACCAAAGTTTGTAATGAATTTAATCTTTCACTGATAATTAAAGGTTCTTTAGCGGAAGGGAAAGCAACAAGCTTTTCTGATATTGACTTAATTGTTTTAGGAGAAGTTAACAAAAGTATTTCCGATAAAATAATAAGCTGTTATGGAATCCCAATTATGACAAATTTTACAGAGAAACCAAAGGGAATTGTGATTTTATTATATGAAGATGGTTTATCTATTGATTTGGAATTTAGAAAAACAATTACTACTAGTGAGTTAAACAAGAGTATTATACTGGTTAAGAATAATGAGCATACATTAAGTAATTCTAAGAAAATAGAAATCATTACAAGTAAATATTTAGTAGAAAGAGAAAAATGGTACAAGGATTTAAGATTAGCTCATAGAGCTTTAATTAAATTCTTGGCAAATAAAGAAAAAGTTGCTTTTAAACTTTTGGAGGAGTTGAAAGACTTATTCTCATATTTAGAAACAGAAACTTTAAAATATAATAGTATTTTTACAAATGATTTAGAAATACTATTAATTGAGATATTTAATAAATATAATGTTGATGCAAGATATAAAAATATTCTAAATCAATTGTTAACAGAATCGAAAAAAAGAAATAATCTTGTCCTGTAGATAACAATATATTATAAAGTGTCACAGGTGAGTTAAGGAGCTTATAACAAAGGTTCTTGCTTTCGCGGGATGCTAAAGCAAAAGTAACATGAACTAATTCAAGAGGTGTGGGAAGAAAAAATACATATAAGGTGAATTAAATGACAAAATCAAAAATTTATAAAGAACTAAATAATAATGAAATAAGAGATATTTGTTTTGATTTGTATGGATTTGATACAATCATAGATAGCTATAAAATATTAAAAGGTGGAATGTTTAATACAACCTATCTTATTGAGACAAATAAAGCTACAAATCCTATTGTTGTAAGAGTAGCACCAATTAATAGACATTTACTATATGATTTTGAAAAAGATATGATGTCTGCTGAACCAATGCTTCATGATATGCTTCATACTAACAATATTCCTACAGCAAAAATTATAAAACATGTTAATAAAGGAAAAGTAATTAGACGAGAGTATATTGTTTCTGAATATATATATTCAATTGTTATGAATGATCCTTCATTAGAAAGTATAAATTTAAATTATGTTTATGAAGAAATTGGTAGAATAACAAACAGAATTCATACAATTCAGAATGAAAAATTTGGGTGGAAACGAAAATCAGGTTGGGGTGAGTATGATACATGGTATGAATTTATAATATCATTTGTATATGAGACTGCAGAGAGGATGAAACAGTATGAATTATTTTCTAATCAAGTTATATCAGACTTTAAGACGATTTTCCAAAAAAACTTTAATTTGTTAAATGAAATAAAAATACCATATATGGCTCATACTGATCTTTGGCAGGGAAATATACTATTAAAAAAGGATGATGGGAAATATAAAGTTGCAGGTGTTATAGATTTAGACAGAACTATATTTGGAGACAAGTATTGGGACTTGTCATCTCCCTGGATTACAAATAAATCTTTTTATATAGGTTATAACAGGGGAGCAAAACTATCAGAAAATCAAGAAAAACGATGCAAATTATATAGATTACTAAGCCAGTTTTTTGAAGTTTATGTTTGGTTAATTGAATATGACGATAATACAAGATTTGAAAAAGAGAAGATTGTGGCTATAAACCTACTCAACAGTTTATCTATTACTTAATTATATTTTTGATATCCTTATTAAAATAAAATATATGGGATTATTAATTAATGTTAATCTTAAAACCATTTCACATAATATGGGAGTTTTTAACCTTGTCATTCACTTAAATATTTACTATAATTACAAAAAGGGAAACAAAGCTGAGTTAATAACAATAAATATTAGTTGAAAGAACATAGAGGATGTTTGTGAATTACAGGAATTATATTAATTTAAATACTTTTGTAAATTGTATGAATTCTCTAGTTATCTATAAAAAAATATTTTTTATTCGAAAAAGAAGGGAATTGAAATGGATATTGAAGAAGGAAACAAACTTCATTTAGATTTTAATAAATTAAAAAAATCTTTATATACATATGAAAGTATTGTTCCTGTAGCTGTCCAAAATATTGATAGTAAAGAAGTTATTTTACTTGCATATGTAAACGAATTAGCTTTTAAAAAAGCTTTAGAAACTAAAACAGCAATTTTTTGGTCAACATCTAGAAATGAGCTTTGGGTAAAAGGAAAAATTTCAGGTGAAGTTTTTGATCTTTGCGAAGTATATGTAAATTGTGAACAAAATTCTTTGTTATATTTAGTAAGACCAAGAAAAGGAGGAATTTGTCATACAAAAAACAAAAAAGGTGAAGCTAGAAATTGTTATTATAGAAAAATTAATTTCAACAATTTCACTCTAAAAAATGTTAATCCATAATTGGTTACATAGTTGGATAATTTTTTCTACAGATAACAAAATGTTCCAGAGCGAGTCATAAAACCATCAGATTAAAACATAGTAATTGAAGAACAATCTTTTCCTTGTTTGAAAGCATGGTAACTGAGTGACAATTCAAAACTTTCTGGAATAAAAAACGTTATATGATAAGACGTGTGAAGGAAAAGAAATTTGAAAAATAATAGCAAGAAATATGTACGAGTACTAGTGTTAATAATAATTATAATTATTATTATTGGAATTGGTATATTTTTCCTCCCGAGAAAAATTATTAATAGTAATTTCATCATTTCCAGTACCCATTATCAAATTGGTAATAATGATACTAAAATAATTGAAGACAAAAAAACTCTTTTAGATATTAAAGCATTACTTGAAGAGAATAAGTGTATAAGAAGCTTAAAATCTAGTTATTATTTTTCAAATAAGAAAACTATATCATTATATATATATTCATTATCTGAAAAAGAAGATAAAGCGCTTTATATCACTTTAAATGAAGATTATATATATATGAGCGATGGAGATAATAAAAAATATACAATTAGTAATAAGGAATTATATAACCAAATGTATAATATCTTATTTGAATATATCAACTAATAAAATCAGTGCTAAAATAAGTGTAAAATGGGCTAGCTTAATGTGTTTGAAAACAATGAATGCTAAGTGAAATATCTTAGCTTGAGAAACAAGAAATAGGAGAATAGATTGAAGGTACATATAATCGGTGGTGCAGGATCAGGAAAATCATATATTTCTAAAAAACTGTCTAAAGCGCTAAATATTAAGAATTATGAACTTGATGAAATATTTTGGGATGATTCTGATAAAACGTTTAATAAAAAAGCAACTAGTGAATTTAGAAATAATAAATTAAACAAAATACTCAAGCAAGATAATTGGATAATTGAAGGTGTATACTACTCTTGGCTTTATGAAAGTTTCAAAAAAGCTGACACCATCATAATTTTAAATCCAAATATAATAATTCAGCAATATAGAATTGTTAAAAGGTTTTTAAAGAGGAAATTTGGATATGAAAAAAGTAATAAGAAAGAATCCTTGAGTAATTTATTAAAGCTTATGAAATGGAATTATAATTATAATAAGAAAAAAATAAAAATAATCCTTGAATTCATTAATGATTTTTCTGAGAAAATATATATGACTAAAAATAATCGTATGGCATATAAGCATATAATTGATTTACACATGTAATTTGTTTAGGAATGTATTTGAAATATACTTTACTTAACAATATGTTCTAAACAGGTGTGCAGAAGCATATAAATGTTATATAAAAAATAATGTTAATTTGATTGGAGAACAGAATGATTACTACAAAAGTATATTCTTCAAAATTTATAGACAAACTGTCAGAGCATATATTAAGTGCAAATGAATTAAAAGAATACCATAAATTGTTTTTACATACTTGGTTTGTAAGAGTGGATTTTGAAGAACCTAAACAAATAATTGAAATGTGTAAAAACTTAAAAAGATATATAACTACTGGTGAAAAAACTCTATTCCTAACTAACATTGTTAAATCGCATCCAAAAATGTTTGATTGGTTTGGTAAAACATTAATTGGTAATGAATATGTTGTGAAAATCTTAGATAATATAATTAATGAACTTTATATACCAAAAAAATATAGTGCTAGTAATTTTGTATATGAGATAGAAGACTATTTTTTCAATCTAAAACCAGCAGATATACTGTCTAAACTTATTGGTATTGATTATTGTGGAGAGGAATTAAGATTTATAATTTGCGAATTTCTATCACACCCCTATAATCTATACCCTGATACTATTGTACATAAAAGAGCTGAAAATAAAATATGGTATATAGCAGGATTTGGGCATGAATTCGGGCATATTTTAACATGGGATTTAGTAGATGATATTAGAGCATTAAATTTATGCAATAATCCTGTAACAAAAAGTTTTGCTGAAATGATAGCTCATGTTTGTAGTAAACTTCTAATGGAATATTATGGTTTTAATATTATTGATTTATCACCAGATATTAAATCATGGCATAATTTCGGATTTAGTACAAAGCACCCTGGATATAAATTGTATTGCGAGTTAATAGATGAAATGAAAGCAAGTATAGGTAATCAATTTAAAGATTCTTGTATTAACATACTAGAAAAATATCAATAGTGTTACAAGCGGTAACACTATACATCGGATAACAATATGTTTCTAAACGAATTACTGGGGAGTCAAGGAACTTGAAATAGAAAGCAATACATTCAGCTGGGTGCTAAAACAAATGTAACATGAGTCAGCTCAAGACGTATAGGAATAAATGATTGTTAGACGAAAGACCTATAATTTAATAGTTTAGTATTTTAAAGGAAAGGTAATGTCAAATGAATATTGAAATTGAGAGTTTATTATTAAATAATGGTGCATCAATGATTGGATTTGCAAAAGTTGAAGGGTTATATAAGAAACCAGATTTTGAATATCAAAAAACTGAAGATTATACTACAGAAATAATTGATATACCCCACTATAAAACAGGGATATCAATCATCCTTGCTTATCCGAAAGATGTAATTAAACATATAAGTAATTTTCCTACTATTCGGTATTATGATGCATACTATGAACTTAATAATAAACTTGATGATTTAGCAGCATTGTGATCGAATTATATAAAAGAGCATGGCTATAATGCATATCCACAAACAATTTCTAGCACAAAGGAATATGGAAATTTCAGAACAGTTATGCCACATAAAACTGTAGCTGTAAATGCAGGGTTAGGTTGGATAGGTAAAAGTGCATTATTTGTAACAGAAAAATACGGTTCAGCCATTCGTTTGACGTCTGTACTGACAGATGCTCCTTTAAATTATAGTAAATCAATTATTAATTCCTTATGTGAGGATTGTATGATTTGTGTGGATGAATGTCCTGGTAAGGCAATTTCTGGTGTGAATTGGGAACCAGGCATTGATAGGGATCTATTGTTAAATGCTATTTCATGCAGAAAAAAAGCGCGTGAGCTTTCTGCAGAGCATTTAGAAAAGCAAATAACTTTATGTGGAAAATGTATTGTGGTTTGTCCATATACTAGAAAATACATTGGAACTATATAGAAAATTATTAAGATATAGGAGAAAATATGTTTAAATGTTTAAAGTGTGGAGAAGGAACAACTCTACCTGTATGTGAAAGATGTGGATTTGTTTTTGAAAAAAACAGTAATATTTTTAATTTAACTAACGATCCAAATATTCAAATTAAAGAAGGCAATATAGATAAGTATATTGGGTATGATAATATTGGGGAATTTTATAGTGGAAAATACTGGTATAAAATTAGCAATAGAGATTATGCAATTGGTAAAAAACTATCTAGTATCATTAATAATGGGACATTACTTGATTTAGCTTGTGGAGATGGATTTATAACTTTACCTACTGCAAAACATGGCGCAAAAATTATTGCAGCTGATATTTCAAAAAAGATGTTATCACTATTAATTCAAAAAGCTGAGTATAATAGTATTAACTTAGACAATGTTAACATATGTAGAATGAATGCTTTAAATATTCAACTTGAGGATAACTCTGTGGAATTTACGATTGCTAATGGTGTTTTGCATTTAATTTCTAATCCTCAAAAAGTAATAAGTGAGTTATATAGAGTATTGAAAGCTGATGGTAAGCTAATATCATTAAATGATACACCTGGGAGAAAATCATTTAATAATGTTGAAGAAAATAAAAAATATTTTGCTTTAGTAAATGAGTTTTATAATAGATATTGGGAATTACTAGAAATTGAGCAAATACAACCTAGAAAATATAGTTGGAAATTCGATAAAACAAGTGAGTTTAATAAATTATTTAAAGATAAAATCGTAATTGAATTAAATTTCTCTGAAAGCAAAACAATATCTTTAGAAGATGGGTTTTTATATCGACTTGGAGGAAGAGGATTTTCTGACCAAGTAGCAGTTCCTGAAAAGCAGCATTATATAGCATATAAAAAAGTAATTGATGAACTATCCAAAAAACACGGAAGAGATTTTATTAAAATTGAACATCATGGAGTTGAAGAAAGTATACAAGTTGAGATATATGAAAAAAAATAATTTCATTAAATCGTATAACAATATGTTCTTAAACAGGTCATGAGTGGGTCAACGAACTTGAAACTTAAGAAATACCTTTCACTGGGTGCTAAAGCAATAGAAACTTGGACCAGTTCAAGGGTGGGTAGGAACAAATAAACATTATGTTCAATATATTAATAGTAAAATAATCATTAGAAGGGAGAAATAATGAATTATCTAATAAGAGAAGCTAATAAAAATGACTATAATTCTATAAGTAGTTTAGTTAAAGAAGTACATGATTTACATGTTGCAGCAAGACCTATAGATTATAAAAATTGTGAAAATCCTCTTAGTGAAGAAGAGTATTATGAAATGCTAGGTAATAATAGATATAAAATTTTTGTAGTAGCTGTAAATAATAGCATCATAGGTTATACAACTTTAAAAATCTATGAAATTAAGAATCATCCAATTTTGCACGATAAAATAAGAATGCATATGGAAGACTTATGTGTAACAAAAGATTTTAGAAGAATGGGGATAGGTAAAGCACTATATCAAAAAACACTGGAATATTGTAAAGAAAAAAACATAGATAAACTTGAATTAAATGTTTGGGGATTTAATAAGGAAGCAATCAGTTTTTATAAGTCTTTGGGGATGAAGGAAAAATTCATAAAATTCGAATCAAACCAGTAATTAATATACTAAATATAACAATATGTTTTTTAGTGAAATGAGGTAATATGGAATTTATCGAAAAAGATAAAATTGTAAAATTGAAAACTGAATCACAAGAATCGTATCAGTTATTGTGGGATGAAAATTCTACGTCAAAACGTGTAACTATTACAAAAGTGCATGTATATCCAAATAAGATAAATAGTAGACATAGTCATTGCGATTCAGAACAAATATGGATAGCACTTAAGGGGAACGGAACTTTATTATTAGCAAATGATCAAACAAAAAAATTTAATCAAGGTGACATTGTGCGTTTTGAAGACGGAGACGTTCATGGAATTGAAAATAGAACATCAGAAGATTTTGTATATATCTCTGTTACCACACCACCTATTAATTTTCGCTATGCTTATGATAAAAGTGAAGTTAAAAAATAGACTATATCTAATAATGTGTTCATAAACGAGCCATGGGTATGAAAAAGAACCTGTAACTGTTGGTAACACCTTTCGCTAGGTGTTAAGCAAGGAAATATAACCTAGTTCAAGGTGATTAGGAACGAATAAAGGTTATCTACAATATATTGATTTTGTATTTAGAAAGGGAGAATAAGTGAAACTAGATTTAATGACATATGATGATTTTGAGGAATTATTAAATGGTCCTAGGGGATACTATTATGAAGGGCGTTGGGAATATTTTAATAAGGTGTTAAATATTATTAAAGCTGAAAAAATTAATAGTGCTGTTGAATTGGGGCCAGGGTTATTACCTATAATAAAGAATTCTGACATTATTTTAAATCCTGAAGAAGATTTTTTTGGGAAGCCTGAATATGCTAAAGGAGAAATATTAAAGTTTGATGCTACTAATAAGAATTGGCCTATAAAAGATAAGGAGTATGACTTATTTATAGCTTTACAAGTATGGGAACATCTTGATAATAAGCAAAGTAGAGCATTTAGAGAAGCTATGAGAATATCTAAAACAATAATACTTAGTTTCCCTTATTTGTGGGATGGTGGTGAGGAAAAACATAGCCATCGAGCACACAGAGATATTGATAGAGATTTAATTATAGATTGGGCAATGGGAATAGAACCGACAAAAATCATTGAAATCAAAAGAACTGGAAAAGAATTTTCAAAAGGACCAAGATTAATTTGTTTTTGGAAGTTTTGAATATATTAGTATAGTGTGGTAATAATATATTCCATAGTAAGAAATGGGTAGATTAAGGAAATATATCTTATTTTAAGGTAAATAGAAATAAAGAAATATTATATAAAAAATACTTATATAGGAGAAATATGAAAAAAAATAAAAACAAAATAGCATTATATGTGGTAAAACAGAAAAAATATCTGATTTTTACTATTGTGTTTTCATTATTTGAAGTACTGATATTTTTAGCAACACCTTTTATTTATAAATTTTTAATTGATACTGTTTTTATTGAAAGAAAAACTGAGTATTTAATATGGACATTATTAGCATATTTTGTAGCATATCTATTGACAGTGCTTTTTGGTTTTGGGAAAGAAGCGTTTAAAAGTAAATTATCAGAAAAAGTAACGTATAATATGCGTCTTGATTATTATAAAAAATTTAAATCAACTAAATTTATTTTTCAAGAAAAAAACTCAATTGGATCAATTTCTACAATTTTAGTTAATGAAATACCAGATTTTGTTAGTAATTACATAAATGGATTTACAAAGATATTATGTAATTCAACTAGGATAATTATTGGAATTATTGTTTTGGGTATTATTAATGTTAAAATTCTTTTATTGCTATTAATTCTTTTACCTGTTTATGCGTTATTACTAAATTTTCTTAAAAAACCTATTTCTAATACAGCAGTTGAATACAATAAAGTGAGAAAAGATTATACAAATAATATTTCAGAAGGTGTAGAAGGAAAAGCAGATATATTATTGTTTGAGAAAGAAAAGTGGGACTTAGACAGAATAACTTCATTATTTAAGAAGGTAATTGCAAATAGATTTAAACAAACTTTACTATTAAGAAGTGCTGGAGATGCTTCGTATATATTTTATTGGGCAGTAGTGATACTAGTATATTATTTTGGAGGACTAGCAATAAGCAATCAAACTATGACGTTAGGTATGCTATTAGTATATATAGCATATATGGATAACGTATATTCTCCAAGTAGAGTATTACTGAATGCTATTTCAAGTATAAGAAATGCGAATGCTATAGCTAAGAACTATAATAATAATGTTAATCAAATAGATAAAAATTATCGTTTTATTAAGATGGATGACCATATAAGACTAGAAAATAAAATTAGTATTAATAATTTGTTTTTTGAATATGAAAAAAATGGTTTTAACATTAGTATAGAAAATCTAGAAATAAGCAGTGGTGAGAGATTAGGATTATTTGGCGAAAGTGGTGGCGGAAAATCAACTATACTTAAAATATTATCTGGTTTATATGAACCTCAGAGCGGTAACATATTCTTTGATAATAAGAAGATAAGCTCTAGTGATATTGTAAATAATGTTTCAGTGTATACGCAGTATCCATTTTTGTTTAATATTAGTGGGAATGAAAATATTAAATTTTCAGATAAACAAATTAATGACCCTAAATTTATAGAATATGTTTATTCTTCATTAGAAATTTCTGACTTTGATGAGTCAAGAATAGCAGAAATATCAGGCGGACAGTACCAAAGAATTGCATTAGCAAGAACATTAATTAGAGATGCAAAAATATATATATTTGATGAACCTACTACCAATCTTGACACTAATAGAAGAGTCGCATTTTCAAATATATTAGAAAAACTACAAAATATGGGTAAAATTATTATTATTGCAAGTCATAATCAAGAAGAAATTGCTATTGCTAATACTATCTGTATTGTTAAAAATGGGAGGATAATAGAAATTGGTACTCATAAAGATCTAAATAAAAAAAGTGACTCATATAATAATTTAACTGGAAATAACAGTATAAAACAGTAGTAAAATTGTTCTTCGCGTATCAATATATTCCTAACGAGCCGCGGGTAGGTTCTAGAAAAGCAACACTTTTCACTGGGGCTAAAGTAAATGTA
>JAUUZV010000066.1 GCA_030592085.1 Clostridia bacterium
TATTATTTACCAGAATACTGCACTGTTAAGAGGAATTGGAGAGTCTATGGTGATTTCACCTTTATGTTCCATAGGCATGTCCATCATGTTTCCCATGTTAATTACAGTATATGTTCCGTCTTCATTGTTAACGATTTTTAACATGTCGCCTTCACCCCAATTTGCTGGAGCTCCTGGTAACCATTCTAAACCTTCTTCTAAAAGCATAATTAATGACATATCTTGACTTTCAAAATTAGGATATGAAGGATATTCTTTGTATAAAGATTTTCCTGCAGGGATTTGTGCTTGCTCTAAAGTTCTCTCAGGAACAGTTACAAATACCTTTAATGGCATACCCATATCATCTAATTGTTTACCTTTTGTAGGAACTAATACATAATATGCTCCATGATCACCTAGTACCCATGTTCCATTAGGATTACTTAAACTTACTGTAGGACATATAAATGGATTAACTTTCACTGGAGGTGCTACTGCAAACACTGGAACAGTCATTACCATCATTAATGCAACTAACATAGGTATTGCAATGAGTTTCTTGTATAGATTGTTTTTCATTTTATTTACCAACTTTCTTTATTTCATTACCAAATCTGTATAATATTTATAATGAATATGATTTAGTATATTGAGAGTATAGTTGTTAATATTTATATGTTCTGTGAGATATCTAACAAAAAGCCACTTTTTAAAAAGTGGCTTTAAATAGAGTTTATATTTCATTACTTTTATTAATAATCTTCATCTAATAGTGAATTATTTATCGTTATTGATTTTCTATTAGTGCTTACAAGTTTTTGTGCTGTTAATTCTTTTAGCATAATACTAACTGACTCTCTAGTACTTCCTATCATATATGCTAATTCCTGATGTGTAAGTTTTATATCTATCTTTGTTTTTTGATTTTTCTTTGTTCCGAATTGTTCTGATAGTTTTACAAGTAAGTATAATAATCTATCTTTTGTATCTCCAAGTGCCATATGTTCTAACATTCTATTACTTTCAATAAGTCGTTCACTAAGAACTTGTAATAGTTTTAACATTAATTTAGGTCGCTCTAATAGGAACTGCTGAATTAATTCTTGGTTTATTGTACAAAGTAAGGTTTCTTCTAATGTCTCAATATATACATCTCGTGTACCTAGAGAAAATGATTCTATTTCACCAAATATATTACCACTTCCAAGAATACCTAATGTAAACTGTTTACCATCTTGATCTAATTTATATAAGCGAATTTTTCCTTTTTTTAATAAATATAGTGATTTTTGAAATTGTTCTGGACGTTGAATCATATATTTTTTAGATAACGTTTTCATATATGACATTTCATCAATTATCATTAAATCATCATTTGGTATCATTTTAAATAATGAAATCTGTGATAAATACCATAGTTTTTCAATATGTAACTCTTCTGTTGTTAATATTTGAAGTTCTGAATTTATTTTATCTATCATTTAAATAACCTCCAATAGCTTCATGAATTTTTTATTACTATTGGTACTATTTTACCCTTCATATTACAAATCAAACTGATAGGAAATCTTAAAAGTATTAATAATGATGTCTCATTGAACAAATATTTCTATAGTGATATAATTTGTGTTAACAAGTTTAAAACTTAAAAAGGGGTATATTTTAGCAAAAGGAGAAGACTATGAAGAAAACTTTAGTTTATAAAGTGATTATAGTATTGGTTGCTTTAATGATGTTTGTTGGTTGTGTAGGGAATAAAAGCGATGAAAATATTGAATACTCAAAAGATGATGTATATGGAAATAGTGCATTTGATACACAATATGAAGTTATAGAAGCAATGGAAGATGAAGGAATTGATGTTCTAGATGGAGAAAGTGGTTTCTTTAAGAATATTATACAAAGCGTTTCTGATGTTTTTTCATCTGAAGAAGAAATAACCATGTTTGAAAATATAAATATGGAGCTAAAAGAAAGTGAAATCTCAGAAATCGAATATAGTAAATTGATTTTAGATGCTTCCTTTTATCCTAATGATGTGAAATCAGATTATGGTAATACTATATACAATAATACTAAAGTTGATGTTAGTAATGATTTACAGCGAGTTGTAAATGATTTTGAAAATCTTGATAAAAGCGAGATTGAGAAATTAAGAGAAATTTTGTTTGTAAAAAATATTGAATCAAATAATGGATGGAGTGATTTCTTTATAAGCACAGTAAAAGCTGAAGATGTTTTATCATTTTCATATGAAGTTGGTATAGGAACCAAAATTTATATTGAGAATATGGAGTTTTATGAAGAATATACTGATTTATTAGAACTATGGATTGAACAAGCAAAGATTAAATATGAACAACTAAACTTTGTAATACCCGGCTTTAAGGTTGAATTTAATTTTGTAACATTACCATTATGTGTAGATTCTTATTCAACATATGTTCCTTTTGAAGCTATTATGGATATTGATGGTGTTACATTTGAACCTGTTTTTAAAATATTTATTGATATGAATTTACATACAGATGAAGTACAAGCTGCAATTTATCATGAATTATTTCATGCGTATCAGTATGAAGCTGGATTAGTTCAAGTTACACAAGATGCTAAATGGCTAAAAGAGGCAACTGCAATGTGGGCAGTTGATCAAGTAGATAGAGAATTAAACTATGAGCATAGATATATACATTATCTTTACTCAAATTTTTCAATTGATACATATGCTATTACAGATATAGAACACTCATGGTATCAGATGTTTCAATATTTCACAGAAGATATAAGGGCATATGACACAGACTATGTTAGTGATTTAATAAACAGTTTTGCAGTGACAGAATCGCTTGATGAAAGTTTTGTACATGCACATCAAGCACGTCAATTTTTAAATGAAGATTTTGCACAGTTTGCAATGGCTCTATTTAATAATGAAAATGGTGAAGAAGGAATTAAATCTCTTGATAGTGCTTATCCAAATATGGGAATTGTTCTAGAAGAAGAAAATTTCTTTGATTTTGACATATTAATGGATTCATTTGGAGCGGAGTGGCAAGGAAGTCTTATAGAGGGCGCGGGAATAAAACCCCTCATAATAAAGATTCCAGATGATTTTGATAGTCAAGTAAATATTATGATAAATATACCTTATGAAAAAGATGAAAAAAAAGCAGGAGCAGTAGTTGGAACATATTCACAAGATGAGTGGACATTTGATGTTAAAGATGGTTTGTATGAAAAAGGCAACTATGTATATGACGTAGGAGAAGCTAGCATTGAAGCAATATGTTTACTTTTATATAACACTGACTTTAATGAGGATGGTATTGTTGAGTTTAAAATTGGAATAGGTGTCCCAGATAATGCAGAAGGGACTATAAAATATACGATTACTAGAGATTTATCTAAAGGAGAAGCAGGAGTAAAATATGATGATGAAGTACAATTTACACTTACTGAATCACTATCAAGATATGAACCTGAATCCACTTCATTAGAACTTATAGAATATCAACGAAATATGTACGGAGATACATATTATGTTGATGAGATGACTATAGATTATAAATATACTTCTCATTATGAAAAAGGAGACGATAAAGAAATTGTTACAAGTACAGGACTTTATTTCTATAATGGTACGGATTCTGAAATTGGGGGACTAGGTGGAATACTTTCAGGTCTTGGAGACTTAATACCAGGAACATCAAGTGATCCTACACCAAGTGGTAGTGAACCTCCATCTGATGGAGGACTTGGTGATATTCTCTCAGGATTAGGGGAATTAGGCGAAGGCTTTGATTTAGAATTACCAGATGGATTAGGTGATATTGGTGGAATGTTAGGAATGGATACTCTTGGAAGATTAAAGAGATTTACTATTAAATCAGAAATGGATTCATTTGAAATATTACCTATGTTACCATCAGATTTAACAAGTGAAGAGTGGATAGATACTGAAACAAAAATAACATATAAAGATAATGATGGACAATTAAAAACTGATACAATAAACAAGATAGAAGCACCTGGAGAACTTTTCCCAATATGGTTTATTAATCCAAATTATGATGAAGAAGCTGGAGAGCAACTTGCTAGTGAAGAACAAAATAACGATTCAGAGAACTTTATGGATAATATAGAAGACAGCAAAGAAATACTTGATAAAGTTAAAGATTTAAACAATAAATTTAATAAATATAATGTAAGTGCATTAATAAAAGATCCAAATACATCTATTGGAATAGACTTAACTAAAATTATTACTTCATTAGAAGAGGGCGAACAATATGAAAAACTAATGTTTAATGGTAATTCATTAAAAGGAGAGATAACAGCTTCTTTTACTACTCAAAGTGGTAATTATGTAACTGTTAAAATTGAATATAATTATACTTTTAAGTAATTTTATAGTATAAAATAGGAAAGCATTTTGTGCTTTCCTATGATTTCTATTTTATATAATATTCTCTTTTTCCCTTTATATCAAATTCATCACTGGCGATTTCTTGCCATTTAGGTTCAAGTCCTATTGAAGCATCATCTCCATAAAAACCAGCTATATAACCACCTTTACCTTGCCATAATTTATCTAACATTTCTTTGGCTTCACATCTAATAATTTCTTCATCTTTTGTTTGTAATGTAACTTGGATATCAACTGGACACCAGAAAGTTATTTTACCTTTTTTTTGATGATTTGCTAGATTATCAATTCCATGTAATGCAGGTTGATCAAATTGAAGTAAGTCAATCCCTGCTTCAATTAATCCAGGAATAATTGCACCAATGGCACCACATGAGTGCATAAATACTTTAATTCCGTTAGCATGTGCAAAATCACATAACTTTTTAGTTCTAGGATAAAACTCTTCTCTCCAAAGCTCAGGACTTATCATTGTTTGAGTTTGGGTACCCCAATCTTCTACAAACATAATACTATCTACTCCAGCTTTAGCGTAATTTCTTATCATATCAAAAAGTATTACATCAAGTTTGTCATGTATTTTTTGAACTAGTTCTTTTTCTATTAATAATTTTACTAAATAATCTTCTAATTTAAATAGTTTTCTTGCAATGTTAAATGTAAATCCTGGCATAGAGCCAATAATCCATTTATCAGAATTTTTGTTAGCAATATCATAATCAGAAAAATTAGAGTAATCAGGAAAGCTATAGTTCTCAACATTTTCTACATCTGTTAAAACGCCTTTAACAACCTCACCTTTTGAAGTATCGTCAATCCGACCCCAAAGGTTTCCCCATTCATCATATCTCTCATATGTAGAAGGTCCTGTTTTTTCCCAATCAGTTGAATGTGTTTTAACATTGTTCCCAATCCATGAAAAATCAGAATCTCTATATGAGTGTGCTACTCTTATTGGATTGTCATAATCTAATGTTCTTCTTATTATCTCTTTACTATTCATGTATCCTCCAGATTATCTATATTAATTATCAATTAAATATTAATATTATATTAACTTATGTTGCATTTCTATGCAATGCAAATATCTTATTTATTAATAGTTGTTTAATCGTTCGGTTGCGTTCGTTATCATCCGGTATTTAAACTATAGTTTATTGATAGCACGGCTTTACTTTGATATATTAAGAACGCAAAACACAAAACTGCGTTCGGAGAGAGGCGAATTGTTATGAATAATATTATTGAATTAATTAATAAAGGAGAGAATAAACATATTGAGTTTAAAGTGCAATTAACAAAAAACCTACTAAAAACAGTTATTGCCTTTGCTAATTATCATAATGGCAAAGTTATTATTGGTGTTTCTGATGACAAAAGAATTGTTGGTTTGAAAAATCAAGGTGAAGCTAGAATTCAGCTTGAGCAATCTATTAATGATAATATTGATCCAGTACCATACTTTGAAATAGCCGAATACATGATAGAGAAAAAAATTCTGATTGTCCTTTCAGTGTATAAGGGTGAATTCACACCATATACTTATCGTAATAAATCATATAAACGAAGTGATAGTTCAACTGTGGAGATTAAAAGAAATGAATATCAAAAGTTAATTCTTGCAGGTCGTAATTTAACCTTTGAGACTGCATCTTCATCAAATGAGAAAATGACCTTCTTAGGCTTAGCGAAGCAACTTAAACTACATACAGGTTTATTAAAGGTTGATAGAAATATATTAATTACATTAGAGTTATTAAAGAATGAACAATTCAACAACGGAGCTTCTCTATTGTCAGATCAGAATAAAATACAATGTAGTGTTATTAATTTAATTAAATATGAGAATAACAACACATCTATTATTTTAGAAAGAGAAAGAGTTGTAAATTGCTCAATTATTGAACAATTTACAAAAGCAATAAAGTTTTATCAGCAAAATATTTCTAAAAGGGAAATTATTAAAGAAGCAATTAGACAAACTATAAATGGAGTACCACTTGTTGCATATAGAGAAGCTATAGCAAATGCTATTATACATCGTGATTATTTTCATGAAGGAGAAATAAGAATTGAATTTTTCAATGATAGAATCGAAATAGTATCACCTGGTAGTTTACCTAGTGAGCTAAGTAAAGAAGAGTTTATTGAAGGAAAAGTATCAATTTTACGAAATCGTATTATAACTGAAATTTTTATGAGGATAGGAATTGTAGAGAGAATGGGGACTGGAATTAGAAGAATAAAAGAACAATACAAAAATTATATTAATAAACCTTCTTTTCAAGTAATGGAAAATAGTATAACTGTGATTCTACCTACAATAATATCATCTTCATATGAGCAATCAACAAATCATTCCTTATTTAAAGAAAGTAAAAGTTATGAAGAAATGATTTTAGATTACTTATATGCTTATGGCTCGACTAGTAGAATAGAAGCACAGTCAATTATTGGATTAGGTAAAACACAAACATATGAAGTGTTGAAAAAACTAGTAAATAAAGGCGAAATAATAACATATAACAGTTCTCGTGCCACTAGATATAAAAAACCATAATAATAATAAATATTTATATTACCTTTTTGTAATTATCATTCATATATCTGATATAATATATGTTGCGATTAATTAGTGATTTTGAAAGGAATATGAATTTGGCTCGATCAAGAAAAGGGAAAATTAATAAAAAACCATATAAAGAACTCATAGTAATGTTATATCCAAATGGTGATTTTGAACTAGATTGGAGAAGCACTAAAGTTGAGATAACTCAAAATCAAATGCATTTACAAGAAGATATATATAATCTTTCTAAAGTTAATATATACGAAGCACTTTGGGTACTAGGTTTTATGGAATATACAATGTATATGTCAGAATCCCTTCGTTTCCTATATAGAATTTCATCATCATTTATTAAAAATCTATCTAAAAACCCTGATATTGAAGAACTAAGAGAAAATGTTTCATACGAGTTAGAACTAAAAGAAATAGAACGACTTATACTAAAGTGTCCTTATCTAAATGGTGTGCAATTCTTGAATATTAAATGGATGAAAAATGTTATTAAAAATTTGCACATGGTGTTTGTAAATAAAATAGAACATTTCGAAGGTAGTATAGAAGAATACTTTACAACCTTTAATCCACAGTTACATGTAGTAGGACGTGTTTTCTTTCATATGGTAGAAAGTGAAAGTAAAGATTATCCATTTACTTTTTTAGCAACATATTCTACTGATATAACTTCTAATGGACAATCAAAACACCTACCATTAAAAAATGCACTTATGGAGTATGGAGAAAAAAGCGAAAAACTAGCTAAACTTCTTTCTACTGTTAATATAGCAGCAAAAAAAAGTGAGCTAATAAATAGTCTTATTCTTACTAATGATATTTTTAATAGTGTTAACCTAACAGCTGAGCAAGCATATACATTTTTAAGAGAAGTTTATATATATGAAGAATCAGGTATATTGTGTCGTATTCCAAATTGGTGGAAGAATAAAGTTTCATCATCAAAAATCTCTATAACAGTGGGGAATGACATACCATCACATCTTGATTTTAATACAATTGTAAATTTTGATATTTCTTTATCGTTAAGAGGGGAACCTATTACAGTAGATGAATTAAAGCGATTAATAAGTGAAATGGAAGGATTAATATATATTAAAGGGAAATGGATTGAAGTTAACCATGAAAAATTACAAGAAACTTTAAAAGCATATGAACAAGCTCAGATTTTATCTAAGCAAAAAAATATGAATATAATTGAAGCTCTAAAATTTAAAATGAACACAAAAAATATTCTTGAGCTTCCAGATGAGTATGATGAGATTGAAGTTACCAATGGAGAATGGCTAACATCAATAATATCTAAATTAACAAATCCTAATTCTCTTGAAACCATATCACCTGGAAATGGTTTTAATGGAACATTACGTAAATATCAAGAAAGTGGATTAAACTGGTTATACTATATGAAAAAGATGGGTTTTGGAGCTTGTCTTGCAGATGATATGGGTTTAGGAAAAACAGTACAAGTAATTGCTTTATTAAATTATATTAAGTTAAGTAAAAAAGAAAAAACATTACTTATAATTCCTGCATCACTAATTGGTAATTGGATAAATGAACTTAAACGCTTTGCACCTAAAATTAAATATTATGTAATTCATTCTTCTGAAAATAAGGACTTTCATATAGAAGATAAAAAAATAATTAAAAAGCATGAGTTGTTTATAACTACATATACCATGGCTTCAAAAATAGAATGGTTAAAAGAAATGATATGGGATAATTTAATTATTGACGAGGCTCAGGCAATAAAAAACCCACGAACTAAACAATCACGTTCCATAAAACAAATTAATGCATTATATAGAATTGCACTCACTGGAACACCCATTGAAAATCGACTAACTGATCTATGGTCACTATTTGATTTTTTAAATAGAGGTTTACTTGGAACTTCTAGAGAATTTAGTGATTTTACAAAACGATTAAAAGAAAGTAAAAATGGATATGTTAGATTAAAAAACACTGTAAATCCATTTATATTAAGAAGGTTAAAAACTGATAAAAATGTAATATCTGATTTACCTGAAAAAGTGGAAATGAAAACTTATTCATTCCTTAGTAAAAAACAAGCTATTTTATATAGTGAACTTGTAAAAAGCCTTAAAGAAAAACTTGAAACGAGTGAAAAAGGAATAGGGAGAAGAGGATTAGTACTTGCTTCAATAATGAAGTTTAAACAAATTTGTAATCATCCATCACAATATCTTGGACAAGAATATTTCCCTGAAAAAGAAAGTGGTAAATTTTTACGATTACGAGAAATATGTGAAGTAATATATGCAAAACGTGAGCGAGTACTTGTTTTTACACAGTTTAAAGAGATGACAGAACCATTAAAAGTATTTCTTGATGGAGTTTTTGAACATGAAGGGCTTGTATTTCACGGAGGAACAAGAGTATCTAAACGAAAAGATATTATTTCCAAATTCCAAGGCCATGAATATGTACCATTTATGGTTATTTCAATAAAAGCAGGGGGAGTAGGGTTAAATTTAACTGCTGCAAACCATGTTATACATTTTGATAGATGGTGGAATCCAGCTGTTGAAAATCAAGCAACTGACCGTGCTTTTAGAATAGGACAAAAGAAAAATGTATTAGTTCATAAATTCATAACTGAAGGAACCATTGAAGAAAAGATTGATTTAATGATTAGCGATAAAACTAAATTATTAAATGAGGTTATAACTGAGAATAAAGAATCATGGATAAGTGAAATGGATAACGAACAATTAATGGAATTATTTAGTCTTAAATTATAGTGAAAAGTATATATTTTTTTATACTCTTCACTTTTTTACTCGATTATTTGTGTTTAAATAAATTACACCAATAATCATAACTATGAATAAAACACCACATCCAACAATTATAATTGTTTCAATAAATAGAGGGAATATCATACATAAAACAGTGAGAATACTCCAAACTAAAGCCAATAAAAAAATAAAGTTACCTACATAATGGGTGAGTTTATCTATATCATATTTTTCTTTTTCTTCTTTAGATGATGTGTTATAACCTGAAATTAACCAAGTTACCTTCTTGTACTTAATAAATGCACCAATTACAAAGAGTAATAGTGAAATTAAAATGTTAATAATATTCATATATTTGTTCCTTTCGCTACATTAATTATGCTTTTGTATTAGCTTGATTTTATTATATATTTATTAATAGAAAAATCAAATATGTTATAATGTAGGTAGAAAAATTTACGAACTGCTCTTTATAGATGAAGAGATGGCATGGAGCTTACCAATATGGAAAAGGTAAAGTGATATATGAATATTAATAAAATAAATGCCAGAAAACTCGAGTTTTCTGTGGATTTACTAAATTCTACAGGTTTAATAATATGTGCACCTGAATCAAATCTTGAACAAAAATATGCAAAACAAATTCGAAAAATAGTAAATAACTTCACTCACTCAGAAATTGTGTTTGGGACA